>NZ_JBITMC010000012.1:0-15799 GCF_044465805.1 Micromonospora sp. NPDC049497
GGGTGGTAGCCATGATCGGGGTGCTCCTTCACATCGGGGGTGCGCGACACACGCAAGAGGGGGGTTCTGCGGTGGCATGCCGCGATGTTTCGGGGATTCGGCCCGGCGGCCGTGGCCGGCGCGGGTCCGGGGGATGTAACGACCGGGTCCGGGGGGTCATTCCCTGCCGGCTTCCGGGGCTTGCCGGGGTGGGCTGTGGTGCGGTCCGAGGGGATGTAACCGCGGCCGGCGGTCAATCGTTCCCGCCAGGGCCGGGCCCATGGTGCGGGCCGGGTGCGCCGCCCAGGGTGGCGCGGTCTGCCATGTACAACGACCCGCCCCCGCCCCGGATTCCACCCCCCGGGGTGGCCCCGCCTCACCCGACACCCACCCCAAACCGGACACCACGGTCGGCCCGGCGGCGTTGATCATGAGGTTGGCGGGTGCGAAACGGACATCTCGCCCCGCTAACCTCGTGATCAACCAGGGTGGCGGGGGCGGGGAGCGGATGCGGGAAGGGGCTGGCCGGTTAGGGGTGGCTGGTGGTTACTCCATGGTTCGTGGCGTCGGTTTCGGGGAGTCGGCGCTCGATGGTGACGGTGGTGCCCTCGCCGGTGGAGATCATCCGCACGTCGCCGTACGCCTTCATGAGCGTCGCGCCGCGGCCCCGATCCATCGCCGGGCGGCGGTCCCGCCAGGTCCCGAAGTCGCGTACGGCGATCTGGACCGTGCCGTCGGACACCCGCAGCCGGACGCGCACCTCCGGCCGGGTCGGCCGCTGGGCGTGCTCCACGGCGTTGTTGACCGCCTCGGACGCGGCCAACAGCAGGTCCTGCACGATGCCCGGGTCCACGTCCAGCGACTCCAGGGCCGTCCGCACGTCGCGGCGCATGGCCGAAGCGGAGGTGGGCTCCGACGGGTACGTCCAACCGGTGTCCAGTGCGGTCACCGGGCCGTAACGGTCCACGTCCGTCCACGGCTGCCGACCGGCGCCCTCCACCTCGACGGGCGGCCGCACGCCGTTCACGCCGAGACTCGGCGGGGCCGCACCCGCGTCGACGGCGGAAGCGGGCTGCGCGGCGGCCTGTGGTGATCCCGTTCCGCGTACCACTGGAGTGTCACCCCGACCGGTCGCCGGCGGCCGGACCACGGCGGTGGCGTGGGCCGGGTCCTCCGACGCGCGGACCGTGCCGCCGTCGGTGGGCGTGCCGTCGGCGTCCGACTGCCGCGCCCGTGCGCGGGCACCGTGCAGAACGGCCCGCACCCGGGCGATCAGCTCCGCGGTGGCGAAGGGCTTGACGATGTAGTCGTCGGCGCCCAGGTCCAGGCCCGCGACGCTGGCGTCGCCGCCGGCGCGGGCGGAGAGCAGCATGATCGGCAGGGCCCGGGTCGACGGCTCGTCGCGCAGCCGGCGGACCAGCTCGAAGCCGTCGACGTCGGGCATCATGACGTCGGTCAGCACCAGGTCCGGCCGGTCCCGGTAAATCGCGGCGAGGGCGGCGCGCCCGTCGCCGACGGTCTCCACCCGCCAGCCCTGTCCGGCGAGCAGGCGGGCCAGGTACGCGCGCATGTCGGCGTTGTCGTCGGCGACCAGGATCCGGGCCCCGTGCGCCTCGTACGCGGAGGCGGTCGCCGATGCCGACGCCGCGTCGGTCAACCAGCCGGCCGCCTCCTGCACGGCGGCCCGGGCGGTCCGGCCCCGGGCCGGCTCGTCGGTCGCGGACGGCGCGTCCCGACCGACCGCCGCCCAGGGCAGCGCCACGGTGAACGTGGCCCCCGTCCCCACCCGGCTCTCCACCCGCACGTCGCCACCCTCCAGGCGGGCAAGTTCCCGTACCAGGGCCAGGCCGATGCCGGTGCCCTCGTGGCTGCGGGAGCGGGCGCCCTGCACCCGGTGGAACCGTTCGAACAGGCGGGGCAGGTCCTCCGGGGCGATGCCGATCCCCGTGTCGGCGACGACCAGCCGGACCTCCTCGTCGTCGGCCTCCACCGCCACCCGGATCCGGCCGACGAACGTGTACTTCAAGGCGTTGGACAGCAGGTTCGTGACGATGCGTTCCCAGTTGACCGGATCGACGGCGAGCGGGCGGGGCAGCGGCGGGCACTCCACCTCCAGCCGCAGACCGGCCCGCTCGATGGCGGCCCGGAAGACGCTGGCCAGTTCGGCGGTCAGGCCCGGCAGGTCGATCTCGCGAGCCTCGCTGCGCGCCCCGCCGGCCTCCAGGCTGGAGAACGTGAGGAGGTTGTTGACCAGCGTCAACAGCCGGGTGGCGTTACGCCACGCGGTGTCCACCCGTTCCCGCTGCGCGGCCGGCAGCGGATGCTCCGGATCGTTGAGGGCGTCGGCCAGCGGACCGAGCATGAGGGTCAGCGGGGTACGGAACTCGTGGCTGACGTTGGTGAAGAAGGTCGTCTTCACGCGGTCCAGCTCGGCCAGCGCCTCGGCGCGCCGCCGCTCCTCCTCGTACGCCGACGCGTTGCGGACCGCGACCGCCACCTGCTGCGCCAGCAGGTGGAAGAAGGACCGGTACGCCTCGTCCAGCCCGCGGCTCGGGCTCACTCCGACGAGCAGCACCCCCAGCGGCTGGTCCGCCTCGGCGGACGGCAGGGGCAGGGCCAGGGCCGAACCGACCGGGTCCCCCCAGGGGCCGCCGGCAAGGGTGAGCCGGTCGGCGACGCCGGTGACCTCGGTGGCCGTGCCCGCCGCCCCCTCCCGCAGGCCCCAGGCCCGCCCCTCGCCCGTCGGCACGCTCTCCGGAAGCGCCGCGGCCACCACGTCCCCGCCGACGCACGCCGCCCGCCGCAGCACGCCGCCGTCACGCAGGTAGATCGCGGCGAACGGGACGTCCAGCGCGTACCCGCCGACGGCCTCGGCCAGCCGGTGACAGGTGCCGGCCACGTCCACGGTGCGTCCGTCCCCGCCAACCGTCAGGTCCCGCAGCAGACGCAGCCGGCGCTCGCCGACCACCTGCTCGGTCACCTCGCTGCACACGGTGAGCACCCCGACCGTACGGCCGTCGTCGTCGCGGGCGGGCGCGTGCGAGACGCTGAAGTACGCCTCCTCGCGGTAGCCGGAGCGGTCGAGCAGCAGTTGGAGGGCCGGCACCCAGCTGGCCACCCCGGTCGTCATCGCCTCGTCGATCAGCGGGGCCAGCACGTCCCAGCCCTCGGCGAGGGTGACCCGCACGTCGCCACCGAGGGCGCTGGGGTGTTTGTCCCCGATCAGTGCCGAGTAGGCGTCGTTGTAGAGCTGGGTGAACTCCGTTCCCCACAGCAGCAGCATCGGGTACCGGGACGACAGCACCATCCGCACGGCGGCGCGCAGGCTCTGGGGCCAGCGCTCGACCGGGCCGAGGGGCGTCGAGGACCAGTCGAGCCGTGCCATCAGCCGTCCGGTGTCCCCACCGCCTACGAAGAGGTCACCCACCCGTTGCGTCACCCTCGACCGAGTCCCATCGCAGCCCCGTTCCGGGGCCCACCACCCCTTGCTGGCGTTAGCTGCCCACATCCTGGCACCTGGGCACGCTCGCGAATCCGCCGCCACCCCGGAGATCGTCTGTACCCACACGCACCCGTCTCCACACCACCTGTGGTCCCCGCCACAGGTCACCATCGGGGAAAGCTGGCGCGACCACAGGTGCGGACGGGGCGCAAGTCGGCGGCCGGTGCTCCCGCGCTGCGCGGTGAGGAAGTTCACGAGAAGTGGGCAATCGACGCGAAGCGCCCCTAACGTCGAGCGTGTTCGCGACGCGAACACCACGGTCGGTAACGCCTAATCCTGCCGCCGGCCGTCGGAACCCGTCACCCAGGCACGGAGCGGGGGACCCACACGTTCCTCGGTGCACGTCACCTCGGGGTGAAGCCGCCCTCGGCGGCCGGGCTCCTCGGCCCGAACCCGACAGCTGACCTCGCAGGCGTGGAGGACACATCGATGGCATCTGACTACCAGGCCCGGCACCGTCGCACCGCCCGTCGTACCGCCGTCGGCACCCTCGCCGTCGGCGCCGTGGCCGGCGCGGTCGCGATCTTCGGCCCGGCCGCGCCGGCACAGGCCGACAGCGTCAACTGGGACGCGATCGCCCAGTGCGAGTCCAGCGGCAACTGGAGCATCAACACCGGCAACGGCTACTACGGCGGCCTGCAGTTCGCCCAGAGCACCTGGGAGGGCTACGGCGGCCTCAGGTACGCCAAGCGGGCCGACCTGGCCAGCCGCGGCGAGCAGATCGCGGTGGCCGAGCGGGTGCTCGACGGCCAGGGCATCGGCGCCTGGCCGACCTGCGGCAAGCGGGGCGGCTCCACCAAGGCGTACACCCCGAAGAAGACCGAGCGGTCCTCGGAGACGAAGCGCGACTCCGGCACGACGAAGCGCGACTCCGGCAACGAGCGCTCGACGCGGAACACCACACCGTCGGGCAGCGGCGAGACCCACGTGGTCGAGCCGGGCGACACCCTCGCCAAGATCGCCACCTCGCACGGCGTCGACGGTGGCTGGCGTGCGCTGTACGAGCGCAACGAGCGCGTCGTCGGCGGCGACCCGGGCCTGATCTTCCCGGGTCAGCGGCTCAGTCTCTGACGCGTACCCCATTCACGACGCCCGGCCGGCACCACCGGCCGGGCGTCGTCGCATCGCCGTCCGCGACGGCTCGTATCCTTTCCGCGAACCTTCTCGTGGTCGTCGAGCATGAAAGGACACGGTGTGAGCAACCGGACCGAGACGTTGGAGTTCCAGGCCGAGGCACGTCAGCTGCTCCAGCTGATGGTCCACTCGATCTACTCGAACAAGGACGTCTTCCTGCGCGAGCTGATCTCGAACGCCTCCGACGCGCTGGACAAGGTGCGGCTGGCGTCCCTGGTGGACAAGGACCTCGACGTCGACACCACCGACCTGCACATCGCGATCGAGGTCGACCGGGACGCGCGGACCCTCACCGTCCGGGACAACGGCATCGGGATGTCGCGGGACGAGGTGGTCCAGGTGATCGGCACGATCGCCAAGTCGGGCACCGCCGAGCTGCTGCGGACGCTGCGCGAGTCCTCCGACGCCGGTACGTCGCAGGAGTTGATCGGCCAGTTCGGTGTCGGCTTCTACGCCGCGTTCATGGTCGCCGACCGGGTCGAACTGGTCACCCGCCGGGCGGGGGAGAGCGGCGGCACCCGCTGGGAGTCGACCGGCGAGGGCACCTACACCGTCGAGGGGGTCCAGGACGCACCCCAGGGCACCTCGGTCACCCTGCACCTGAAGCCGGTCGACACCGAGGACAACCTGCACGACTACACCGCCGAGTGGACGCTGCGGGAGATCGTCAAGCGGTACTCCGACTTCATCGCCTGGCCGATCCGGATGAGCGTGGAGCGCCCCGGCGCCGACGGCGGCGCCCCGACCGTCGAGGTGCAGACGCTCAACTCGATGAAGGCGCTCTGGGCCCGGCCCCGGGACGAGGTCGACGAGGCCGAGTACAGGGAGTTCTACAAGCACGTCAGCCACGACTGGGCCGACCCCCTCGAGGTCGTGCACATGCGGGGCGAAGGCACCTTCGAGTACGAGGCGCTGCTCTTCCTCCCGTCCCACGCGCCGCTGGACCTCTTCTCCCCGCAGGGCCGCCGGGGCGTGCAGCTCTACGTCAAGCGCGTCTTCATCATGGACGACTGCGAAGCGCTGATGCCGAACTACCTGCGCTTCGTCAAGGGCGTGGTGGACGCGCACGACCTGTCGCTGAACATCTCCCGGGAGATCCTCCAGCAGGACCGGCAGATCCAGGTCGTCCGCCGGCGGTTGGTGAAGAAGGTACTCGCCACCGTCCGCGACCTGAAGGCGAAGCAGCCGGAGAAGTACCGGACCTTCTGGACCGAGTTCGGCCCCGCCGTCAAGGAGGGCCTGATCGACGACACGGAGAATCGGGACATCCTCCTGGAGATCCTGTCGGTCGCCTCCACCCACGACCCGGCCGAGCCCACCGACCTCGCCGGGTACGTCGGCCGGATGAAGGACGGCCAGAGCGACATCTACTACGCCACCGGCGAGTCCCGGGCGACCATCGAGAACTCGCCGCACATGGAGGCGTTCCGGGCCAAGGGCTACGAGGTGCTGCTGCTCACCGACCCGGTCGACGAGGTGTGGGTCGAGCGGGTCGGCCAGTACGACGGGAGGACGCTGCGGTCGATCGCCAAGGGCCAGGTCGACCTGGACACCGAGGAGGAGAAGGCCGAGGCGGAGGCCGAGCGGGAGCGGCAGCGCACCGAGTACGCGGACCTGCTCACCTGGATGGGTGGGGTCCTCGCCGACGCGGTCAAGGAGGTCCGCCTGTCGTCGCGGCTGACCACCTCCCCGGCCTGCGTGGTCGGCGACGCCCACGACATCACCCCGACGCTGGAGAAGATGTACCGGGCGATGGGGCACGAGGTGCCGGCGGTCAAGCGGATCCTCGAACTCAACCCGGGGCACCCGCTCGTCACCGGCCTGCGCAAGGCCCGCGAGCAGGGCGGCACCGAGGAGTCGCTGAAGGAGACCGCGGAGCTGCTGTACGGGATGGCGCTGCTCGCCGAGGGCGGGGAACTGGCCGACCCGGCCCGGTTCACCCGGATCCTCGCCGACCGGCTCGCCCGAACCCTCTAGACCGGCGACGGGGGAGGCCGCCTGCCCGGCGACCTCCCCCGTGCCCAGGAACGAGCCGGTGGACCGGGCGACGAACGCGTCGGCCGCCGGGCCGGCGTGGGAGTGACGCCGTCTGGGTAACACGGGCGGGCATGAGCACGAGGACATCGGAGCGCGGTAACCCGGTCACGACCGGCGTCGGCACGGTCGCGGTCGTCGCGCACCGCAGGAAGACCCTCGGCGGCGGCCTTGACGCCCTCCGCGCGGAACTGGCCGGCGCGGGCGTCGACGACCTGCTCTGGTACGAGGTGCCGAAGAGCCGCAAGGCCCCGAAGAAGGTCCGCAGGGCGTTGAAGAAGGGCGCCGACCTGATCTTCGTCTGGGGCGGGGACGGCATGGTCCAGCGCTGCGCCGACACGCTCGCCGGCTCGGGCACCGCGATGGCGATCCTGCCCGCCGGCACCGCGAACCTCTTCGCCGCCAACCTCGGGATCCCCGAGGACCTGCCCGAGGCGGTGCGGATCGGGCTGCACGGCCGTCGCCGCACCCTGGACCTGGGCCGCCTCAACGGCGAGCACTTCGCGGTGATGGCCGGTGCCGGTTTCGACGGCGACCTCATCCGGGAGGCCGACCGTGACCTCAAGGGCCGGTTCGGCCGCCTCGCCTACATGTGGACGGGGCTCCGACACGTCCGGGGTGAACTGGTCCGGACCCGGATCACCGTCGACGGCACCGAGTGGTTTCACGGCGAGGCGAGCTGCGTGCTCTTCGGCAACGTCGGCACCATCACCGGCGGCATCCCGGCCTTCGACGACGCGCGCCCGGACGACGGCTGCCTGGAGGTCGGTGTGTCCACCGCCGACGGCGCCATCGACTGGGCCCGCACGCTCGGCCGGATGGCGGCGGGCCGGTCGGAGGAGTCGCCGTTCCTGCGGATCACCCGGGGACGCAAGGTGAAGGTCCGCCTCGCGGCCCCGCGCACGTACGAGTTGGACGGGGGAGCGCGGGGCGCGGTCACCAAGCTCAAGGTGCGGGTGGTGCCCGGGGCGTTGACCCTCTGCTGCCCGGAGGCCGGCGAATCGGCGTGAGTGGTCGGGCCGGCCGTCCAGGCGCCGTTTACCAGGGGCTGTTCCGGGTGAAGGTGGAGGGATAACAGCTCGTAAGGGGGGCCGCACGATGTCCGACACCAGCCGAAATCGGCCGGATCGCCATGCCGACCGTCCGCCGGAGGTGACCGATCCGCTGCTGTGGGATCTCGCCCTCGACGTGGCCGACGCGCACCAGCCGGACGGCGACGGCGCCTGCCACAATCTGCTCTGCGCCGGTCAGGCCTGGCCCTGCGCCGCCTGGAACACCGCCCAGCGGGCACTGCGCTCCGCACAGACACCGGCGGGTGCGACCGGCGCGTCGCCGGGGGTTCGCACGGGTCGCACCGGCGACCACGACCAGCTCGACGGAGGGTCGCCCGCGGTGGCGGCCGGCCGCCGCCTCCGTCCGGCCGCACCCGGCGGGACGACCCGAGCCGCCTGATCGCTGCGCCGCCGATTCCGGCGGGTGGCGCGGTCCCGGGGGCTCCGCGCCCTCCGACGGGCTGGTGAAGGCCCAGGCCAGGCATTGACAGATCTCCACGGGTGGCCCAAGGATGGCCTCAGTCCTCCCACCGCCCATCGAGTCGACCGAGGTCGGCGACGCTGCGCAGCCGGCGATGCGGGCAGCGTCCAGCCGACGCGGCCGGGCGTCATCATCCGTCGTACGCCGGGTCCCGGCGATGCTGCCCGTACGGAGCTGAGGGCAGTCACCCGTGACCGGCCGGCGGGTCGTCCGGCACCCTCCCTGCCGCCGCACGCCGGGTACAGAAGGGCGGACAGCGCATGTCCGATTCATTCGGTCCCCGGTGGCGACGCCGCCTCCCCGTTCCGGTCGGCCTGGCCGCCGCCGCGACCGCGTTGCTGCTGGTCAGCCCGGCCTCGGCGGTCGTACCGGACGCCTCGGCGCCACCCGCGGACCTCGGCCGCGCCGCGGACGAGCAGGCCAGCGTCGTCGAGGTGCGGCTCGCCGGCACCGCACAGTTGGACGCGCTCGTCGCCACCGGCGTCGACCTCGACCACCATGTCACCCGGACGGAGGACGGGCTGGTCGTGCACGCCGTGGTCACCCCCGCCGAGGCGGCGACGCTCACCGCCGCCGGGTACGCACTCGGGCGGGTGGTGCACCGGCCGGCGGACGCGCAGGCCCGGGTCGCCGAACGCGAGGCGGCGATCGCCGACCACAAGGCGGACAACCAGGAGTTCACCGCCGCGGCCACCGCCGCCGGCGTCTCCGACGTGAAGATCATCCGTGCCGACTACTACACCTCGGGGGCCAGCCAGGTCCTTTCGGTGGAGGCGAAGTGGGCGCAGGGCCAGACCTCCACCGCCGCGCTGACCGTGGCCCGCGACAGCGGCCCGGGTACGGAGATCGGCTCCGGCGGCACCCAGAGCGTCTCCCGCTTCGTCGACGCGGGCGTCTACCTTTACCACCGGGGCGCCGCGCTGGTCACCAGCCGCCCCGACTACGTGCGGATCACCAGTCCGACCGGTGACGTCGCCGTGGCGAAGGTGCGGGAGTGGCTGCCCGTCTCCGCGACCGATCCGGAGGGGCCCGGCTACCAGAAGGACTTCGTCACCAGCTACCTCACCCCGACCGACCTGTACGGGCGGATCCGGCAGCTCGCCGCCGAGTTCCCCGACCTCGCCGAGATCGTGGAGCTGCCGCACCGGACCAACGGCTACCGGCGGCACGCGCAGGCCGTCCTCGGCACGACCACCGCCAGCCGGGTCGCCGTCGACTCGCTTGCCTGGGGACACGAGGGTGGCAACGACGTCTCCCTCGAGCTGGCCCATCCCGGCGGCGCGAACGCTCCGCTGTCGGTCGACGTGAGCGGCAGCGCGGTGCGGGTGGGCCTCGCGACCGACGCCGGCGGCGCGGTGACCAGCACCGCCGCCGAGGTCGTCGCGGCCCTCAACGCCCGCGCCGGCTCGCTGCTGCGGGCGTACACCTATCGGGGGAGCGCGGGCGGCGGCGTGGTCGCGCCGGCCGCGCGGACCCTGCTCACCGACGACCTGAGCGCGCCGGCGTCGGTCTCCCGGGACCCCCACCCGGTGTACGCGATCCGTATCGGCAAGCACCGCGACGGCTCGAAGCCCGGGGTGCTGGCGTACGCGCAGGAGCACGCGCGGGAGTGGGTGCCGCCGCTGGTGACCGTCGAGACCGCCGAGCGGCTGCTGCGCAACTACGCGCACGACGGGCGGACGAAGCAACTGCTGAACGACCTCGACATCTGGATCGCGCCCTCGATCAACCCCGACGGTGGGCACTACTCGTTCTACGACTTCAACTCCCAGCGCAAGAACATGACCAACCACTGCCCGCTCACCGGGGCGGCGGACTTCCTCGCCCGGGACTCCTGGGGGGTGGACAACAACCGCAACTACACCGAGTACAGCCTCTTCGACGGTTTCTCGGGAGCGTCGTCGAGCTGCACCAGCGGCACGTACGCCGGCCCAGGTGAGCTGTCCGAACCGGAGAACCGCAACCTGGACTGGCTGGCCGCCCGTCCGAACATCCGCTTCTCGATGAACCTGCACTCCTCGGGCAACTACTTCATGTGGTCGCCCGGCGCGTACGCCCTGCCCGGCCGGGTCTCCGCGCCCCGACCGACGCTGGACGAGGAGTCCGCGTTCTGGGGCGCCTCGGAGCGGATCCTGTCCGCCATCAAGCGACACCGGAACATGGCGGTCACCCCGGCGCGTACCGGCCCGATCTCCGACGTGCTCTACTCGGCGGCCGGCAACTCCGGCGACATGCTCTGGTACCGGTACGGCATCTACGCCTGGAACTTCGAGGTCGGCACCTCCTTCCAGCCGGAATGGACGGAGGCGCACGAGGAGACCATGGAGTTCGCGAACGGCCTGGTCGAGCTGATGCGGGTGGCGCGCGACTTCGACAAGGACCAGACCCGCCCGGAGAGTGGTCTGGTGGTCGGGCCGGGTGCCACGCCGGGGACGGTGGACGTGACCTTCGAGGTCAGCGAACCGGCAGCGGTCTTCTACACCCTCGACGGCGGCGTCCCCACGTACTCCTCGACCCGCTACGGGTCGGCGGGCATCCGTGAGGGCGGGGAGACGCTCACGGTTCCGCTCGGCGCCACCGTCCACTGGTTCTCGGTGGACTCGGCGGGCAACGTCGAGAACAACTACACCCCCGACGGGAGCGGCCGGAACTTCCGGAAGGCGGTGGCGACCCTGCCGATCGGCTGACGGGTGCACGTCGGCGGTGCTCCCGTTCGGGGGCACCGCCGACGTGTCCCGGGGAAACCGTCATGATGACGTGGTGAAGATCCTGTCCATCCAGTCATCGGTCGCCTACGGCCACGTGGGCAACTCGGCGGCCGTGTTCCCACTCCAGCGGCTCGGCCACGAGGTGTGGCCGGTGCTCACCGTCCACTTCTCGAACCACACCGGGTACGGCGCGTGGCGTGGGCCGCTGCTGGCTCCGGCCGACGTCGCGGAGGTCATCGAGGGCATCGCCGACCGGGGGGTCCTCGGGAGCGCCGACGCGGTGCTCTCGGGCTACCAGGGGGACCCGGCGATGGGCGCGGTGATCCTCGACGCGGTGGACCGGGTCAAGGCGGCCAACCCGGAGGCGGTCTACTGCTGCGACCCGGTGATGGGCGACGTGGGCCGTGGCATGTTCGTCCGGCCGGGCATCCCCGAGTACCTGCGGGACGTGGTCGTTCCCCGGGCGGACATCATCACCCCGAACCAGTTCGAGCTGGAGTTCCTGTCCGGCCGTTCGACGGACTCGCCGGAGGCGTTGCTGGAGGCGGTCGACGTCGTGCGGGCGACGGGACCGCGGCACGTGCTGGTGACCAGCGTGCTCCACGGTGACGTCCCGCAGGGGTCGCTGGAGGTGGTGGCCGTGTCGGACGAGGGCGCCTGGGCGGTGACCACTCCGCTGCTGCCGATCAGCCCGAACGGCGGCGGCGACGTCACGGCCGCGCTGTACCTCGCGCACCTGTACACGACCGGCTCACCCGCGACGGCGCTGGAGCGCACCACCGCCGCCATCTTCGCCGTCCTCGAGGCGACCCTCGCGGCGGGCACGCGGGAGATCCAGCTGATCGCCGCGCAGGAGGCGATCGCCGACCCGCCGGCGCGGTTCGCCGCCCGCCGGCTGCGCTGAGGCGGACGGTAGGCGGTCCGCGACAGGCCGCAGTCGCCGAGAGACCGATGTGACAGAAACGTCGGTCCCGACGCCGAGGGACACGAGGTGCGCGGTGCCAGCATCGCGACCTGTATCTCCATCGTGATCCCCCAACTACGGAGACCTGTTGATGCTTGAGACCGCTCTCGCCAAACTCCTCTCTCTCAAGGTCGCCGCCGCCACGGTGGCCACCGTCGCCGCTACCGGTGGCGTCGCGGTGGCTGCGGCGACCGGGGCGGTGCCCAACCCGCTCAGCAGCGGCGGGGCAACCGCCACCCCGCACCCGACTGGCAAGCCGTCCGAGCACGCCGGGAAGTCCTCGGCCGGGGAGAAGGGCTCCGGGTCCCCGTCGCCCTCACTGGACGGCCTGTGCCACGCGTTCAAGGCCGGTGCCGGCGACAACCCGGGCAAGGCGCTGGAGAACCCGGCGTTCACCGCGCTGATCACCGCCGCCGGCGACGAGGAGAAGGTGGCGGCCTACTGCGACGCCCTGCTGACGAAGAGGAGCGACAAGGCGGTACCGAGCACGCGACCGACCGACGCTCGCCCGTCGCGCCCGGCCGGTAAGCCGGACAGCCCCGCGACCAGCGCGCCGGAGACCAGGCCGACCGGTCGCCCGGCAAGTCAACCGACCGCACCGCCCGCCAAATAGACCCTCCTGCCCGGGCCCGTCGCCCAAAAGTGAGGAGCGGGGTCGCGATCGCGACCCCGCTCCTTCCCATGTGGGACACCGCAGAGGATCAGTAGACGACCACTCCGTACGCGTTGACCGCCTCGCGGACGGGCTGGTAGAAGGTGGTGCCCCCGGACCTGCAGTCGCCGCTGCCGCCGGAGGTGATGCCAAGGGCCTTGGAGCCGTCGTAGAGCGCGCCGCCGGAGTCGCCGGGCTCAGCGCAGACGTTGGTCTGGATCATGCCCCTCACGGTGCCGCCGCCCTTGCCGACGTAGCGGACCGAGACGTTGAGCGCGGTGACCGTACCGCTGTGGGTGCCGGTCGTCGACCCGGTGCGTTTGACCGACTCCCCGACAAAGGGGTCCGCGACCGCGAAGCCGCCGGGGTGGCTCAGTGACGTGTTGTCGTAGCGGACCAGCGCGTAGTCGTTGCCGGGGTAGCTGGAGCCCATGGTCGGGCCGATGAGAGTGGTCAGGCTGGAGTTCGTGTACCAGGTGTTGGCCACGTTCCCGCAGTGCCCGGCGGTGAGGAAGTAGTAGGTGCTGCCGCTGACGACGTTGAAGCCGAGCGAGCAACGGTAGCCGCCGCCGTAGATGGCGTCACCGGCGGCCAGCAGCGGGGTGAAGACTCCGGATGCGCGCTCGATCCGGATCGCGCCGGCCCTGGCGCCGGCAGTCTGCTTGATCTTCGTGATCTCGGCGCGGGAGACGGTGCTGTCGGCGGTCACGACGACCCGGGCCGATGCGGCGTCCACGTGCCAGGCGATGCCCTCGACGCCGGACCGTTGCACCGCGTCGTTCACCGCCGAGAGGTCACTGGCGCTGTAGGTCTGAGGGGAGGCGGCCACGGCGGTCGGAGCGGCGAGTGCGGTGGTGACGACCACACCGACGGCTACGGCGAACAGCCGGGCGGATCGGGCGACGTGACTGCGGGATGGGCTACGGGGGATCCTCACTGTCTCCTCCTCGGGGGAGCGATGGGGCCAGACGGGTGGTGGCCCCGTGAGTCGCCGTCGGAAGAGGCATCTCCGGGTTGATGGATGTCACCTTCCTGACATGCGCTTTCGTCAGTATCGGCGTGCATCGATCGATTTGCAAGATGCAACCATGTGGGTGAACGTGCAGGTCATGAAGCCGCAGAGTCATGACGATGCTGATCGGGAAGTCCACGGGCTCGCTACTTCTGGGGAGAGCCCTGACCCCTGGTGACCATGGAAGGCGCGCAGCGCAGCGCCGGCGGTCGTACCGCTACCTGCTGCGTCGAGCGGTCCGCACGCCGTACGCGAGCGCGCCGATGACGAGCAGGACGCCCAGGCCCTGGAGGCCGGGCGAGTCGTCGGACTCCCCGAACACGACGGCGGCGACGCCGATCGCGACGGCGAGGGCGGCTAGGACGTACTTCACGGGCGCGGTGACCATGCATCGATTCTCACGCGCTACCTATCGAAAGTCAATCGGCTTGGGGCGCGATGTAAAGAATTATTGACACCACCCGTGGATGGACCGTACCGTTCGGGTGTCAAGAATTTTTTACAAGGGGAGGGCTCATGGCCTTCGAGGAGAAGCGCGCCTGGGCGATGGGCCTGGTCGCGGTCGCCGGCTACGCGGCGTACGTGGTGCTCGTCCTCGGCCGGGCCGGCGACGGGCCGCTGACCGGGACGCCCTACGCGGGCACACTGCTGTGGACCGTCGGCGCCGCGATCGTCGCGTCGATCGTGGCGCACGTCGGCATCGCCGCCGCCTCCGGCGAGGAGGCCGGCGTCACCGACCAGCGGGACCGGGAGATCGGCCGGGTCGGCGAACACATCGGCCAGTCGTTCGTCATCGTGGGTGCCGTGGCGGCCCTGCTGATGGCCCTCGCCCGGTGGGACCACTTCTGGATCGCCAACGTCCTGTACCTCGGGTTCGTGCTCTCCGCCGTGCTCGGATCGGTCGCCCGGATCGTCGCGTACCGGCGGGGCTTCCAGTCGTGGTGAAGCCGACCCGGGTCACCAACTCCGTCCGCGCGCTGCGGGTCGCCCACGGCGAGATGAGCCAGGCCGAGCTGGCCCGCCGGATCGGCGTCACCCGGCAGACCGTCATCGCCATCGAGCAGGGGCGCTACTCGCCGTCGCTGGAGACGGCCTTCCAGATCGCGGCCGTGTTCGGCGTACCCCTGACCGACGTCTTCCACTATCCGACCGACCCGCAGGAGGAACCATCGTGAAGGCGATCGTGCAGGACCACTACGGCCCGGCCGAGGTGCTCGGCCTGCGGGACGTCGACGTGCCCACCCCCGGCGAGGGTCAGGTCCTGGTCCGGGTGCACGCGGCCGGTGTCGATCCCGGCGTCTGGCACCTGATGAACGGCCTGCCGTACCCCGTACGCCTGGCCTCCGGACTGCGGCGGCCCCGCAGCCGCGTCCCCGGCATGGACCTGGCCGGGGTGGTCGCGGCCGTCGGGCCCGGGGTGACCGGCCTCGCGGCCGGCGACGAGGTGTACGGCACGGGCGTCGGCACCTACGCGGAGTACGCGCTCGCCCCCGCCGGCCGGCTCGCCCCCAAGCCGCGGACGCTGACCTTCGTCGAGGCCGCCGCCGTCCCCGTCTCCGGCCAGACCGCGCTCACCGCCGTCCGCGATGCCGGCCGGGTCACCGCCGGGCAGCGGGTGCTCGTCATCGGTGCCGGCGGCGGCGTCGGCGCCTTCGCGCTCCAGCTCGCCAGGGCGGCCGGCGCGCACGTCACCGGCGTGTGCCGCACCGACAAGATCGACCTCGTCCGGTCCCTCGGCGCCGACGACATCCTCGACCACACCCGGGAGGACGTCGTCGTGCCCGGCCGGCGGTACGACGTCGTGGTCGACACCGGCGGCAACCGCGCTCTCGCGCACCTCCGCCGGGCCCTGACCCCCACCGGGACGCTCGTGCTCGTCGGCGGTGAGGCGGTGGGCGGCACCTGGTTGCGGGGCTTCGACCGCCAGCTGCGCGCGATGCTGCTGTCCCCGCTCGTCCGCCAGCGGCTGGTGCCCCTGGTGGCGAAGGAGGGCACCGCGAACCTGGCGGCGCTGACCGCCCTGATCGAGGCCGGCGCGGTACGACCGGTCGTCGAGCGGACCTATCCGCTGGCGGAGGCCGCCGACGCGGTCCGGCACGTGGAACGCGGCCGGACGCGCGGCAAGGTGGTCGTCACCACGGTCGGATGACGGACGCGGGACCGGCGGGGGGGGGGGGGGGGGGGCCCCGGGCGGGGGGGCCCCCCCCGGGGGCGCCCCCCCCGCGGGCGCCGGGGCCGGGCGGCCCGCCCCCCCCCCCCCCCCCCCCCCCCCCCCCCCCCG
>NZ_JBITMC010000012.1:15808-48776 GCF_044465805.1 Micromonospora sp. NPDC049497
GCGGGGGGCGGCGCCCGCGTCCGGGGTCGGGCAGGTGCACCGGGGCCGGCGGGGGGCAAGGGGGTGCGCCACCCGGGGCGGAGGCGGGCCGGGGGCCGGGGGGGGGGGGGGCCCCCCACCGGGTCCCCCCCGCGCCGCGTGGGGAACGACGATCAGGCGGACGCGCGGCAGGACGAGAGCGCCCCGACCACCCCGACCCCCGGGTCCCCCAGCGGCAGCTTCGTCGACGCCGCCGGGCACGTCGGGACCGTGATGTCGTGCACGCCCCGGCCGAACGTCGCCGCGGTCAGTTGCCGCGACGGCTCGTGGTAGCGCTGGTACATGATCGCCGCCTGCGGCAGGTCGGCACCGAGGGTGGCCCACTCGCCGCCGTTCCAACCGGACAGGAACACCCCGACGTCGGTGCCGACCAGCAGCAGGCCGTCGGAGGTGGGTACGACCGAGTTCACCGGGGCGTCCGGCAGGCCCTGGCCGATGTCGGACCAGGTCCGGCCGCCGTCGCGGGTCATCATGACGTGCGCCCGGTCGCTGCCCGAGCGGAAGCCGGAGAACGTCGCGTACGCGATCTTCGCGTCCGCCGGGTGCACCGCCACCCGGGTGACCCACGTGCCGGGCAGTTGCGCCGCGTCGACCTCGTTCCAGCTCCCTCCGAGGTCGTCGGTCCACCACAGCTTGCCGTCGTCGGTACCGACGTAGAGCGTGTCGCCGTCGGTGGGCGCCGCGGCGATCGTGGTGATGGTGCCCCACGGGTACCCGGACGGGTCGTTCGGCCCGCCGCCGGTCAGGTCCGGGCTGATCGCGGTCCAGGTGCGGCCGTTGTCGGTGGACCGGTTGACGATGTTGCCGGCGTAGTACATGACGTTCGGGTCGCTCGGGTCGAACTGGAGCGGGGTGAGCCAGTTGCGCCGCTGCGACGTGGTCTGCCCGGCCCCGATCGGCTGGCGCGGGCTGGACCCGGCGTTCTCCGACCGGTAGCACGAGCCGTACTGGCTGCACCCGAAGACGATGTTCGGGTTCTCCGGGTGGATGAGCGTCTGGAGACCGTCGCCGCAGCCGATCGGGTCCCACGGCCCGCCGACGCCGTCGTACCCACGGTTGCAGCCGTTGTCCTGGGCGCCGCCGACCTTCAGCGTCGGGTCGGTCTGCGCCACGTCCACGGTGTAGAACTGGGTGTACGGCTCGTAGGTGGCCTTCACCCAGCCGCTGGCGCCGTTGGCCTCGGAGCGGTAGACGCCGCCGTCGTTGCCGAGGTAGACCCGACCCGGGACCTTCGGGTCCCACCGCAGGACGTGCTGGTCGGCGTGCACGCCGCCGACCGGGGCGAAGCTCTGCGCGCCGTTGGTGGAGCGCATCAGGTTCACGCCGGTGAGGAAGACGTGGTCGGCGTTGGCCGGGTCGACGAACAGCTTGCCGAACCACCAGCTGAAGGTGGACTGGGACGCCTGCCCGGCGGTGACCGGGGTCTGCGTCCAGCTGTCGCCGCCGTCGTCGGAGCGGAAGAAGGCCCGGAACGGGCCGAGCGCGGTGCCCACGTACGCGTAGAGGCGCTGCGGGTTCTCCGCCGCGACCGCGATGCCCCAGCGGCCCTGGTTGGCGTCGGTGGGCAGGCCGTTGGTCATCCGCTGCCAGGTGTCGCCGCCGTCGTCGGAGCGCCAGAGGCTGGAGCCCGGTCCACCGTAGGTGCGCTGGCTGGGCTCGCGCAGGTGGTCCCACATCGCCGCGTACACCCGGTCGGGGTTGCTCGGGTCGATGACGACCTCGGTGGCGCCGGTGGTGTCGTTCGGCGGCGCGAGGACCTGCCGCCAGCTGTCGCCGCCGTCCTCGGTCAGGTAGACGCCGCGCTGGCCGCCCGGCACGAAGAGGTTGCCGCTGGCCGCGGCGAAGATCCGGTCCTCGTCGGTGCGGTCGATCGCGAGGCGCCCGATGGCGTGGCTGTCCTCCAGGCCGACGCGCTGCCAGCTGCCGCCCCGGTCGGTGGACCGGTAGACGCCGTCGCCACCGAAGGTGATCGACCCGCCGCCGGGCTGGGCCTCACCGGTGCCGGCGAAGAGGACACCGTCGCTGGTCATCGCGACCGCGCCCATGGCCTGCCCCCAGGTGTCCGGCCACGCCGGGCTGAAGGTCGCCCCGGCGTCGGCGGAGCGCCACACGCCGCCGGAGGCCGCCGCGATGAACACCTGACCGTCGACCTGGGGGTCCACCGCGATGTCGACGACCCGCCCGCCGATGTCGGAGGGGCCGAAGAAGGTCCAGTCCCGCTCGCCGAGGGGACGGTAGACGCTGCGGGTACGGGCGGCCAGCTGGTTGGCCTCGCCGCGGGCCTTCGCGTACTTCGCGGCGGAGAGGTCGGTGCTGCCGTCGCTCATCCGCTGGGCGGTCATCCACTCGTCGGGCAGCTCCATGGGGCCGGTGGGGGAACTCGTGGCCAGTGACGGTTCCGGGGCCTGCACCGCCGACGACGCCGTCAGCGCGGCCGTGGCGAGCAGCGCCGTCAGCGCTGTCACCGCATGTCGGCGGTGACGTCGGACCAGGGTTGGGTTCATACGGTGTCTCCTGTCCACATGCGGACGTCCTGAGTCCGCACGCTAGACACCGCATCGGTGAACGTCACCGATCATCTGTCGGGATTCGCGCCGCCGCGTTAGGACACCTGTCGAGCCGGCGCGCGCAGGTCAGCCGTTGCGGAACTCCGGCAGGCCGCCGTCCTCCGAGTCGGGGCCCACCATGGCGCTGAGGGTCGTGCCGTCCGCGCAGAGCGCCGCCGCGCGCAGGTACATGCGCCGGTCCTGCGACCGGGCCAGGACCTCGGTTTCGAAGACCTCGTCCTCGACGCGCAGCAGGTCGATGTCGGCGCGCTGCTCGTAGTGGGCGCGGACGTCGAGCGGGGACATGCGGACGGTCGCCTCCACGCTGGTCACCGCGCCCTGCGGGATCACCGACGTGACCCGCGCGCCGTCGGGCAGGACCAGACCGGGCACGTCGGCGGGGACCTCCGGGTCCTCGTCGAGCGGGACCCGGTCGCAGCTGGGCAGGTTCGCCAGCAGGTCCCGGCCCGGCCCGCCGCCGGTCGTCGGCTCGGCCCCGCCGCACGCGACGAGCAGCGGGAACGCGACGAGAAGGGCGACCACCCGGAGCTTCATCTGATGGAGCCTGCCACGGTCACCGCAGCACCCGCCACCGTCGCACCATCGCCAGCAGCCCGGCGATCACCCCGGCGGTGACCACCGTCAGCAGGATCGTGATGAGCGAGCCGTACGCGAACCCGGAGAACTCGAAGACCTGGTCGAAGATGTACACCGGCAGGTAGAGGGTCGCGTTGGCCGGCCGCCCGTCGGTCAGCACGTACGCCGGGACGAAGTTCACCTGGAGCGTGAGGATGACGTCCCGGACGGCGAGCAGCACCAGCACCGGCGCGAGCAGCGGCAGTGTGATCCGGCGCAGCTGGCCGAAGGGCCCGCACCCCTCCAGGGCCGCCGCCTCGTACAGGCGGCCGTCGAGCAGCCGGCGCGCGGCGAGCACCACCACGAACCCCTCGCCGATGGGGAACGCCAGCATCAGCACGACCCCCAGCCGGGCGGTGGTCGGGTCGGCGAGCCAGGTGAAGCCCGGGTGCCCGACCAGCCCCAGGAGCTGGTTCAGTGGCCCGTACAGGGGGTTGAGCACCCAGAGGAAGAGCACCGCGAGGGCCACGTCGGGGATGACGGTGGGCAGGTAGACGGCGGTGCGGAACCACCGGCCGCCGGGCCGCGGCGCGGCGAGCAGCAGCGCGAGTCCGACCGCGGCCACCAGCCGCACCGGTACGGCCAGCGCGACGTGGAAGAGGGATGCCTCCAGGCTGTCCAGCAGGAACCGGTCCTCGGCCAGCCGCCGCACATTGGCCAGGCCGGTGAACTGGGGGTCCCGGGTCAGGCCGGTGTGGTCGGTGAAGGCGTAGCCGACGTTGAGCAGTGCCGGCAGGACGATCAGCAGGGCCACCGCGACGGCGTACGGGGCGAGGAACGCCCAGCCGCTCAACGGTGCCCGGAACCGGCTCACCGGCGGAGCCCGGTGGTGGCGTCGAAGCGGTGCAGCCGGGCCGGGTCGGGACGCAGCCGCACCTCGTCGCCGGGCGCCACCCCGGGGCGCGGGCCGGTGCGGACCGTCAGGCGGGTGCCGTCGGCGCAGCGGGTCAGCACGATCGCCTCGCTGCCCAGCGCCTCCACCGCCTCGACGGTCACCGCCAGGGGTCCCCGCTCGTCGAGGGCCAGGTCCTCCGGGCGTACGCCGAGCGTCACGTCCGCCTTTCCGCCGAGGACGCCGCCGCCGGGCACCAGGTTCATCGGTGGGCTGCCGAGGAACCCGGCGACGAAGGTGTCGGCCGGCTCGTCGTACACCTGCTGGGGTGGGCCGACCTGCCGCACGCGCCCTTCGGCGAGGACGACCACCCGCTCGCCGAGGGTCATCGCCTCGTGCTGGTCGTGCGTGACGTGGATCGTGGTGGTGCGCAGCTCCCGGTGCAGGGCCAGCAGGTCGGCCCGGGTGGCGAACCGCAGCGGCGCGTCGAGGCTGGCCAGCGGCTCGTCCAGCAGGTAGACGCTGGGTTCGCGGAGCAGCGCGCGGGCCAGCGCGACCCGCTGCCGCTGCCCGCCGGACATCTGGTCGGGGTAGCGGTCCAGCAGGTCGGCGATGGCGAGCCGCTCGGCGGCGGCGCGGACGCGTCGCTCGGCCTCCGCCCGCCGCACCCGGCGCACCTCAAGGCCGAAGAGCAGGTTTCCCCGGACGGTGAGGTGCGGGTAGAGGGCGTAGTCCTGGAAGACCATCGCCACCGCGCGCCGGTGCGGCGGCACCCGGGCGACGTCCTGCCCGTCCACGTACACCCGACCCCCGTCGGGCCGGTCCAGGCCGGCGATCAGGCGCAGGACCGTCGACTTGCCCGATCCCGACGGCCCGACCAGGGTGATCAGCTCGCCGGGCCGCACCTCCAGGTCGACGCCGTCGAGCGCGGTCACCCGCCCGTACGACCGCCGCAGGCCCTCCAGGCGGATGACGCCCCGCGCGTCGGTCACCGGGTCGGTCCGACGGGCAGGGCGAACAGCGGCCGGACGGTCTCCTCCAGCCGGCGCAGGCCCTCCTCCCGGTCGACCCGGCCGTAGAAGACCTCCTCCAGCAGCGTGTCCGCCTCCTTCTCGACCCGCGCCCAGGTGGCGGTGCGGGGGGTGGCGCGCAGGTGCGGCTCGGCGTCCAGGAAGACCTGCGAGGACCGGGGCGGCCGGGCCGGGTCGAGGAAGGCGGGGGAGGTGGCCACGTCCAGCCGGGACGGCACGGTACGACCGGACTCGGCGAGGACGCGCTGGCCGGGCGCGCTCATCGCGTACTCGATGAACCGCCACGCCCTGCGGTGGTCGGGCAGGCCGGCGCCCATGCAGTAGGCGTCGCTGTGCAGGATGGACGCCGGTACCCCGCCGGGGGCCACCGGCAGCGGCGCCGCGTCCCAGGTGAAGCCCTCGATGGTGCGCAGGGTGGGCACGGCGACCCGGCTGCTCAGGAACATGCCGAGGGTGCCGCGCAGGAACCGGGCCTCGCTGGACTCGCTCTGCTCCTGCGCGTCCGGCGGTACGACCCGGTGGCGCAGTTGCAGGTCCAGGAACCAGTCGACCGCCGTCCGGGAGGCCGGGTCGCCCCGCAGGGTCAGCGCGGTGGGCTTCGCCGGGTCGTCGACGAGCTCACCCCGGTTGGACCACACGAACGGCGCCAGCCGGGCGATCGACGGCTGCACACCGACGCCGTACCGGCCGTCGCGGGTGAGCGCGCGGGCCGCGGCGAGGAAGTCGTCCCAGGTCCAGCCGGCTGTCGGCGTCGGCACGCCGGCCGCCCGGAACAGGTCGGCGTTGTAGTAGACGACCAGGGAGGACAGGTTCTGCGGCAGGCAGGTCAACGCGTCGCCGTCGAAGCGGAACGCGTCCAGGGCGCGGGGGCTGAAGTCGCCCTCGTCGAGCACGGTGCTGCCGTCCAGCCAGGACTGTGCCGGCTCGATCGCACCCTGCGCCGCGAACTGCCCGTAGCGGCGGTAGTTCAGCAGGAACACGTCCGGCGGCTGTCCACCGGCGAACGACGTGGTCAGTCGTGCCATCAGCTCGTCCTGCGTGGCGACGGGGGAGAGGGTCACGTCGACGTCCTGGTTGGCCTGCTCGAAGTCCGCGATCAGGGTGCGGTAGCCGGCCACCTCCTCGGCGTCGCCGAACAGCACCACGGTGATGCCCCGCCGGTCCGCCGCCTCGTCGTCGGACCCGCAGCCGCCGCCCGCCCCGAGCAGCAGCGCGGCGGTGAGCAGCCCGGCGCATCCCCGTCGCCAGAATGGTGTCATTCGCGTCCTCCGGATCTCAGCGCCGCCAGCGGGTCGTCGTGCAGCAGGACCCGCTGGGCCAGCAGGAAGACCACCACGCACGGCGCGGTCGCCACGACGCAGCCGGCCATCAGCAGCGGCCAGTCCGTCGGGTTCAGCAGCAGCAGGAACCGCAGGCCCAGGGGGTAGGTGTACCGGTCGCCGCTGGTCAGGTACAGCAGCGGGTCGATGAAGTTGGACCAGTGGAAGGTGAAGGCCAGCACACCGACCGCCAGGGTCGCCGGCTTCACCTGCGGCAGCGCCAGCCGCCGCCAGATGGTCAGCCACCCGGCGCCCTCCAGCCGGGCGGCCTGCAACTGGCTGTCCGGCACACCGCCGAAGCTCCACGCGTACAGCAGCACCAGGAACGGACTGACCGCGAGCACCGCCGGCGCCAGCAGCGGCACGTACGTGTCCACCACCCCGGCCAGGCGGAACAGCTCGAAGCGGGTGGCCCAGACCGCGGTCACCGGCACCAGCAGCAGGGCCACCAGGCCGAGGACCGTCCGGCGCCGGCCGGTGGGTGTGAGCAGCCGCAGCCCGAAGCCGGTCAACGAGGCCACCAGCACGGTCAGCGGCACGGCGAGCGCCACCACCAGGGCCGAGTTCGCCAGGTAGGTGGCCAGCGGGATCAGCTCCGGCAGGCGCGCGTACGCGGCGAGCGTCGGGTCGGCCGGCACGACCTCCAGACCCCGGGGCGGTGGGAGACCGGCGGGTCGCAGGGACCCGACCACCATGAACCACAGCGGGGCGAGGAACAGCACCGCGACCAGGGCGGGCACGCCGAAGCGCCCGATCCACCGCCCGGTCACCGCACCACCCCCCACCCCGCCGACATCCATTCCGACCTGCGTGTCCGGCGGCGGTTCCGCCGAACCTACGAACTGCTCCCGCGCCCGGTCATCGGGCACCTGTCGAAGATCCGCCGCCGCCCTTGCTACGCCTGTCGCAACTCCTCAGTCCGGCCGGTACCGCCCCGACAGTCGGGCCAGCTTCAGCGCCAGGTGCAGGCACAGCCGCTCGTCACCGTCCTTGAGGTCGGTGCCGGCGAGTTCCTCGACGCGCTGCAACCGGTAGTAGAGCGTGGTCCGGTGCAGCCGCAGGTCGGCCGCCGTGGCGTGGGCGTTGCCGGCGAGATCGAGGTAGCGCTCCAGGGTGGCCAGCAGCGGCAGGTGCGCGGCGCCGTCCAACAGCCGGGCCAACCCCGGATGGACGTCGGCGACGTCGAGCTGGTGGTCGTCCAGCCGGGCCAGCACCCGGTAGACACCCAGCCCGGACCACGACACCACGTCACCCAGCGCCGGCAGTCGCGCACCGACCCGGGCGGCGTGCAGAGCCTCGGCGTACGACTCGACGGCGTCGACCAGGCGCGGCCGGGACCGGCCGACGCCCACCACGGTCCGCTCGACCGAGCCGATCGCCCGCGTCACCTGCCGCAGCTCCTCGTCGAGCTGCCGCGCGGCGGCCTCCGGGCTCGGTCGCCCGGCGGTCGCGCCCGCCGGCAGCAGCAGCACACCGTGGTCGTGCCGCACCATGTGCAGCGCCTCCCGGGTGCCGATGCGGCGCCGCGCCGCGACCAGCGACTGCTCCAGCGCGACCCGCGCCCGCTCGTCGGGAAGCCGCTGTCCCGGCGTGACCAGGTGCGCGACGACGGCCGTGGTCGGCCCGTCGGCGGCGATCATGCCCGCCTCCAGCAACGTCCGGACCGCCTGGTCCCGGACGTCCGCGTTGTCCGCGAGCAGCGTACGGGCGGCCTCGTTCTCGCTCTGCGCCGCCAGTTCGCCGAGCAGGTTCTCCCGGTACAGCGCCAGGGACAGTTCCTTGAGCAGGCCCGTCGCCTCGATGTCGACGTCGGCCATCGTGCCGTCGGGGTCGATGAACCAGACGAAGCCCAGCAGCAGGTCGTGGTGTCGGATCGGTACGCACACGCGGGGCAGGAGGTCCAACTCCGGGCACGACGGTGTGCGCAACGGCTCGCGGGCGTCGGTGATGCCGAAGGCGCGCAGCCACGCGATGACCTCGGGCGTGGTCTGGCGACGCAGGATCGACGCCCGGCGTACCTCGTCCATCTGCCCGGTCTGCTCGCTGTAGACCACCACCCGCTGCCGCCGGTCCTCGATGAGCGCCGGCCGACCCGCGTGGGCCGCGACGGCGTCGACGATCCGCTGCAGCTCGCCCTGCACGATGTCCCCTCCGCCCGCCGCCCCGGCCGTCCTGCGGCCGCCCATGATCGGATTCCCTGTCTACACCCGACCATCCCCACCTGACCAGGCTTTCCGGGTTGACGGGTACGCCGGCGTGCGCCGGTTGCCGCTACGGTTGTCCACGTGACCGGATCACCCGTGGGAGCGTTGCGCACCCTGACCGTCGACGGGGTGGACCTCGCCTACCGCGTCGCGGGTGACCCGGCCGGCCCGCCCCTGGTGCTGTTGCACGGCCTCGGCGACGACGAACGGGACTGGCACACCGTGCTGCCCGCCCTCGCCGGCGGGCACCGCGTGTACGCGCTGGACCTACGGGGACACGGCCGCAGCGCGCGACCGGGCCGGTACTCGTTCGAGCTGATGCGCGACGACGTGCTCGGGTTCCTCGACGCGGTGGGCGTCGAGCGGTGCGCCATGATCGGCCACTCCATGGGCGGCACCGTGGCGATCCTGCTCGCCGAGGTCGCCCCGCACCGACTGACCCACCTGGTCGTGGAGGACGTGTTCGCACCCCGGCCGGGCTCGCTGAAGCGGCCGCCCCTGGCGCCGCCGGACACCCCCACCCCGTTCGACTTCGCCGCTGTCACCGCCATCCGCGCCCAGCTCGACGACCCCGATCCGACCTGGTGGGACCGCACCGACACCGTCGACGTCCCGACGCTGGTGATCGGCGGCGGCCCGGACAGCACGATCCCGCAGCACCTGCTCGCCGAGATGGTCGACCGGATGCCCGACGCCACCCTGGTCACGATCGGCGGCGGCCACCACGTCCACGCCAACCGGCCGGCGGAGTTCGTGGAGGCCGTCGACCGCTTCCTCACTGCCCGGGCTGTGCGGTGGACCGCTCACGGAACATCGCCTCGCCCTTGACCAGCCAGGCCAGGCCGAACGCGAGCACCGCCGCCGCCTCGCACCAGAACAGCGGCTTCAGCGGGTCCCGCACCTCCTCGGGCAGCAGCGCGCTGGTCAGCCCGAGGGCGATCGCGGCAAGGATGAGGAAACCGCAGGTGCGGTACAGGCGGTTGCGGGCCCGCGCGCCCGGCGTGGTCGCGTCCCGCACCGGGAACAGGTGCAGACAGAACACGGCCAGCACGCCGAACAGCGCGGCGGCGGCGACCTGGTGCACCCACCCGACGACGGTGTCCGACGTGGAGAGCGTGCCGGCCGGTACGTCGGTGGTGGTGGGGAACAGCGCGACCACGACGGCCAGCGCGCCGGCGACCGTGCTCAGCAGGTCGTCGAGCCGGCGGTACCGGTAGGACAGCAGGAAGACCCCGACAGCGCACAGGCTGCCGACGAAGACGTTCCGCATCTCCGTGTGGTAGTAGCCGCTGATCGACTCCTGAAGGGTGAGCCGGCCGGTGACCAGGGCGTGGCCGACGGGCAGGACGAGCGGGAGCCCGATACCGACGACGCCGATGCCGAGCCGCAGCCGGCGAATGGTCTGCGCGTCCTGGGGTGATCTGACGGGGTCCACGGCGCCTCCCGATGGTCCCATCCCTACCTGGTGCCTCGAGCGTACGACCCGCGGCGACGATCGGCTGGTCACGTGGGGTGTCGTTTTCGGGACGTCAGGGTGACTGCTCGTAGGATCGGGACGTGACGACCCGGCCGGCCCTCGGCATCCTCCTCGGCGCGCTCCTGTTGGCGACGGGGTGCGGCGTGGTGGACGACGGCGGACCGAGGACCGGGCGGCCGACTGCCGCGACCGGTGGGACGGTCGGTCCCGTCGCCCCCACCGGGCAGGTCGGTGACGGTCGGGCGCTGCTGCGGATCGTCACCCAGCTCGGCGAGCAGTGCCCGCACGAGCCGGTCACCCCCGACCCGCGCTGCGACCCGAAGCCCCGGCCGGACACCGGCTTCGAGGTGCGCTCCGCTGCCGGTGACGTCGTCACCCGAGGCCGGTCCGGTGCCGACGGCCGGGCCACGGTCGCCGTGGCTCCCGGCACCTACGACGTCCGGGGCGAGACGGTCGCGGGCTGGCGGATCGCCCCGCAGCGCCGGGTCACCGTCGACGGGACCGGAACCGTCGAGGTGCCCCTCACCTGGACCAACGGCATCCAGTAGGCCCGGCCCGCCAGGGACCGGGCGGGTCGGTGGCGGCGGTCGGGCCAGCAGGGTGTCGGCGACGAAGCAGACCACGTCCCGGTCACCGGGCCCCCGCCCCGAGGAGGGACGCGAGCGCGTCGACCGTGTCCGGATGGCGCCCGAGCAGGCCCGCCGCCTCGGCGTGCGACGCCGGCTCACCGGGAGCCGGCGTCGTCGACCAGCCGCCGGTGCATCCGAGCAGCCCGGCGAGCGCGTCGACGGTCTCCGGATGACCGGCGAGCAGGTCGACGACCGGCCCCGCGGGAGCGGCCGTGGACACCGGCACCGGCGCGGCGGCGCGTTCCGTCCACGGTGGCACCCAGGCGTCCAGGGCGGGCAGCGTGCCCGGGAAGGTGCGCCCGGCCTCCCGCACCAGCAGCGGCACCAGCTCCGGCCCGTGCTCGCGAAGGGTGGTGATGAGCGTCGGCAGCCAGGGCAGCAGAACCGGATCGGGCAGCCGGGCGAACGCCGTCGACATCACCTCCACCACGAACGGCGCCAGCCCCGGCACCGGCTCCAGGGCCTGGACGAAGCCGGAGAGGTACTGCGGGAAGGTCGGCACCACCAGCGGGTTCGCCAGCAGGTCGGCACAGCGGGCGCGCAGCTCGGCCAGGGGGAGCAGGCCGAGCTGGTGCCGGGCCGCCCAGAGCAGCGCCACCTTGGCCGGGGCCTCGGGGTGGGACTGCGCGACGGCGAGTTCGAGCTGGCTGCGGTCGCAGCCCAGGGACAGCGCCAGGCTCTCCAGGCTGACCAGGAACCCCAGCATCGCGCCGACCTGCCGCACCCCGGTCTGCTCGTCGGCGAAGGCGGTCGGCAGCAGTGTGCAGTAGTGGGCGTACCCGGCGGTCACGAACGACCCGCACCAGGCTGGCAGGGTCGGCGCGGTTGCCCGGTAGTGGGCCAGCAGCCGACGGATGCGGCGCAACACCTCCGGGGCGTCGTCCACCGTGCGTTCGGCGGCGAGCAGCTCCACGGCCCGGGTGCCCAGCTCGTCGACCAGTCGGGGAGCGCCGAGCAGGGTGATGGCGTCCTCGACGGCCTCCAGCGCGACGGCGGCGGTCGCGTCCGGGCCGCGTACGGCGCGGCGCAGCCGCTGCTCCAACACCTGCTCCACGGTCACGCCCTCGTAGCCCAGCTCGATCAGGGCCCGCTGGTGGCGGCCGAACGCCAGGTCCCAGCTCTCCTGCACCGACCGGTGCCCCAGCCGCCGCTCGCCCATGATCGGGCGGGCCGCGTCGCGGGGCAGCAGGTGCCGCAGCAACCACAGCAGGTCCGAGCAGGGGCCCAGGTCCGGCCGGGCGTGCAGGTCCAGCAGGGCCCGTTGGACCGTCCGCTTCTCCAGGTCCAGGCCGAGCGGCTGCAACCGGTCGAGGACGTCGCGGGCCAGCGGCGGCAGGGCGTCGTAGCCGACCTGACCGACCCGGTCGCCCCCGAGCAGGATCTCGCAGAGCCGGCGGACGTCCCGCCGTCCCGGTACGACGTCCTTCTCGATGCAGGTGACCGCGGCGTCGGCGAAGTCGTACGGCGTGGGGCGGGCCCGGTTGCGCAGCCCGGCGAGCAGGATCGAGGTCTCGAACACGGCGATCGCGTCGGCGGTGCTGGCCAGGTAGCCGTTGCGGCGGGCCAGCCGGACGATGTCGACGCACCAGCCGCGAAGCTCGGCCTCGTCGAGACCGGCCGGTTCCGGCGTGGCGCCGAGGAAGCCGGAGAGGCGGTCGGTGACGCCGACGGTCGGGGCGGGGACGGCCGCCGTCCGCGCCTTGCGGGTCCGACCGCCCCGCTGTCCGTCCAACCGGTACGGGGTCAGGCCGGACCGGGTCAGCGCCTTCGTCCAGGTGGCCGCCGCGACCGACACCGATCCGGGGGCGAGGCCGAACTGCGTCTCGATCGCCGAGTGGCTGGACGGGATCAGGCCGTACCGCCAGCGGGTGCCGGTGCGGGGACCGATCTCGTACGCCGGGGCGTCCGGCGCGAGGCCGAACTGCTCGACGTCGCTGGCGGCGTGGAAGGCGCCGCAGACGTGCAGGCAGTCGGCCGGGTCGACGCCGGAGGCGGCCAGGTGCTCACGGATGCGCGTCCACATGTACCGCTCGCGATCCGAGTCGCGGTCGAGCTTCTCCGGGCGGCTCGGGCGTAGCCGGCGGAACAGGCTGCCGATCAGCACCATCACCTGCCGGTACGTGTCGTGGTCGGCGTCGGCCAGCGGCTGCTCGACGTACTGGTCCCACCATTCCGACCAGTGCCGCACCTTGCCGTGGTGCAGCAGGTACGCCTCCAGCTCGGCGAAACCGGGCCGCAGGTCGCCGATCTCCACCCCGACCGCGTCACCGTGCAGCGCGCCGTCGTCGTCTCTGTCGCCGTCGCTCCCGGAGGCGGCACCGCCGGGCCGGTCGCCGGCGTCGCGGGGCAGCCACTGGAAGACGTGGTCGGTGGAGCGGTCGACGCAGACCAGCTTGACGCCGGGGGTCTCCAGTGCGTACGCGACGGCCTGGTACTCCGCCGACGCTTCGGTGACCGGCGCGACCACGCTGAGCGGCCGCCACGCGGGGGGGAAGCCGTCCAACTCGGAGGCGAACGCCTGCACGGCCACCGGAAGGCGGCAGTTGCGCAGCTCGGTCAGCAGTGGTTGCAGGTCCTCGCACAGCTCCAGGTAGATCACCTTCGGCTTCTTCTCGCGCAGCCGCCGCACCATGGCCAGTGCGGAGGCCGGCGAGTGGTGGCAGACCGGGAAGATCTCCAGCGGTACGGCGAGGGCCCGGTCGACGTCGTCGACGATCCCGGCCAGGATGCCCGCGAGCGCGTCGGGGGAGTCGGCGAAGGTGGCGACCGCGTCGGTGAGCTGTTCACGCAGCGCACCGAAGGGGCCGCCGGTGGGGGCGGCGGTCACGACAGGGCGGCGATCGCCTGGCGGCCACCGTCGAGGAAGCCCTCCCAGCCACCGCCGTCGGTCTTGGCGCGCGGCTCCACCACGCCGTGCAGGTACTTGTTGAGGATCGCCAGGTCCTCCGGGCTGCGGCGGGCCAGCGACCCCATCAGCGACCCGGCGAGGGTCTCGGCGCGCAACGTCCGGTCGCCGAAGAACTGGCTGTGCAGGATCGCGTCCTCCAGCACGCCGATCTGCTCGGCGGTGGAGAGTGCCGACTCCAGCTTCTCGTCGTCGCTGGTCGCCGCGGCGGCGGCGGTCCGCAGGTCGGCGAAGCTCTGCAGCAGGATGTCCAGCAGGGTGGGCGGCACGTCCAGGTCGATGTGGTGCCGGCGCAGCAGTTCCTCGGTGCGGAACCGGACGATCTCCGCCTCGCTGCGCTTGTTGGTCACCACCGGGATCCGGACGAAGTTGAACCGCCGCTTCAGCGCCGAGGACAGGTCGTTGACGCCCCGGTCCCGGCTGTTCGCCGTGGCGATGATCGAGAAGCCGGGCTCGGCGAAGACGATGTTGTCCTGGTCCAGCTCGGGGATGGAGACGTACTTCTCCGACAGGATCGAGATCAGGGCGTCCTGCACGTCGCTGGTGGAACGGGTCAGCTCCTCGAAGCGGCCGACGACGCCCTGCTCCATCGCCGTCATGATGGGTGACGGGATCATCGACTCCCGGGACTGGCCCCGGGCTATGACCATCGAGACGTTCCACGAGTACTTGATGTGGTCCTCGGTGGTCCCCGCCGTGCCCTGCACCACGAGGGTGGAGTTGCGGCAGATCGCGGCGGACAGCAGTTCGGCGAGCCAGCTCTTGCCGGTGCCCGGGTCGCCGATGAGCAGCAGTCCCCGGTCGGACGCGAGCGTGACGATGCTGCGTTCGACGAAGCTGCGGTCACCGAACCACTTCTGCGGGATGTCGCGGTCCAACCCGTCGGCCCGTTCCGAGCCGAGGACGAACAACCGCACCATGCGCGGGCTGAGCCGCCAGGAGAACGGCTTCGGGCCGGTGTCGACCGACTCCAGGTAGTCGAGTTCGTCGGCGTACTTGACCTCGGCGGGGGCACGCAGCATCTCGGACATGAGGGGATGCACTCCTAGGTGAGGAAGTTCTTGAGCTCGGAGACGAGTTTGCGGATGTGACCGGAGATCACGGGGGTGCCCAGGTCTTTGAGGCGTTGCCGGAACCAGGGGTTGACGCTCTGGCCGCCGGAGCTGGTGACCGAGCCGACGGGGATGAGCCGGACACCCGAGCGGTGCGCGGCCTCCAGGCCGTCGAAGACGGCCTGCGACTGGGACTCGTAGAAGTCGGAGATCCAGACCAGCACGGTGTTGCGCGGCTCGGTGATCTTCGGCCGGGCCAGGGTCAGCGCCGCCGTGCCGTCGGTGCCGCCGCCGAGCTGGGTGCGCAGCAGCACCTCGAACGGGTCGTGCACCCACGGGGTCAGGTCCAGCGCGCGGGTGTCGTACGCGATCAGGTGCACGTCCACCTTCGGCAGACCGGCGAAGATCGACGCGAGGATCGTGCAGTTGACCATCGCGTCGACCATCGAGCCGGACTGGTCCACCACCACGATCAGCCGGGCGGGGGTGGTCCGCCGCGCGGTCCGCCGGTAGTAGAGCCGGTCGACGTAGAGCCGCTCGTCCTCCGGGCTCCAGTTGGTGAGGTTCTGCCAGATCGTGCGGTCCAGGTCGAGGTTGCGGAACACCCGTTTCGGCGGCACGGACCGGTCGACGGTGCCCACGCTGGCCTTCTCCACCTGGGTCCGCAGCACCTCGGCGACCTCGTCGACGAAGCGCCGGATCAGGGCCTTCGCGTTGGCCAGCGCCACACCGGACAGGTTGGCCTTGTCCCGCAGCAGCTGCTCGATCAGCGACATGCTCGGCGTGAGTTGGCGGGCCAGCGCCGGGTCGGCGAGCACCTCGCGCAGGTGCATCCGCCGTACGAGGTCGCCCTCCAGGGCGCCGAGGGTGCCGCCGAGTCCTCCGCCGGACCGGCGCAGCTCACCCGGCTCGCAGCCGAGCGCCCGCTCGAACCAGCCCGCGTCGGCCTGCCACCGGGCCAACTGCGTGGCGTCGACCGGGCCGGTGCCGGTGGCGAAGACGTTGAGCAGCACCTTGGACACCAGCGCGGCCCGGCGTACCTCGTCGGCGCCCGGCCGCGCACCGTCGGCGTCGGACGCCGGGTCGTCGTCGGCGGACGCCAGCAGGCCGCGCAGCTCGTCGGCGAGGGCCGGGAAGCGCTGCACCAGGGTGTCCACCGAGACCGTCGGGTCCAGGAGAGCGGCTGGCAGGCCGAGGTCCTCGACGACGGCGACGCTGGCCGACTCCAGGGCGGGCTGCTCGGTGGGGTCGAAGAGCCGGGCCAGCAGCCGCCAGTAGAGCACCTGCCGCCGGTTCTCGTGGGTCTGGTCGGTCATCGGCGCAGCAACCGTCCGGCGCGTTCGGTCAGCACGGCGACCGCGTCGCCGGCCCGGGCTTCGGCCTTGGCCACCCGGGGGTCGGTGATGCCGCAGGCCCAGTCGCCGGTGTGGGTGTCCACCGGCCTGCGCTTGACGGCGGCCCGCACCCCGAGGGGTTGCAGCAGCCACCGTCCGTCGTCCCAGCGCAGCAGGCCGAGACAGGCCGACGAGGCCGCCATCAGCGCCGGGGTGAGGGGCCCGCAGGCGGGCAGCCGGTCGACGGCCACGGCGATCCGGTGCCCGTCCAGCTCCAGCGTGAGGTCGTCGCCGTCGGCGACGACGGTGTAACCCTCGACCAGCACCGGCTCGGCGATGACAGCCGTGTGCCGGTCCAGCGGCGCGGTCGCCGTCGCGTACGCCGCCGGCAGCAGGACCCGCGCCGCCGCGAACGGGTCGACCGGCTCGTCGAGCCGTGCCCGATCGTCGTGCCAGAGCAGGTCCGCGCCGCGTGCCGGCAGGTCGGTCACCGCCAGGCCGCGTCGCTGCGCCAGCGCCTGCAGGAGTACGGGGTGCGCGCCCAGCAGCCGCCACACCGCCGGCCCGACGATCGTGTCGACCTTGGCGGCTCCGACGGCGGTCCGCACCAGCCGGGGCGACCCGCCGTCGGCCGGTTCGAAGATCGCGTGGACCTGGATCTGCACGGCGGTGTCGTGCTCGTGGACGTCCACGCCGAGCGGCAGCAGCCGCCCGGAGACCGGCTCCCCGACGGCGGTCCCCGTGTCGGCGGCAGCGTCCTGGGCGAGCAGCACCGCCCGCGCCCACAGGTCGGCCCAGCGGCGGACCGGCGGCTGCGGCATCGCGGCGACCGGCACGCAGGCGCGCAGCTCGGCGGCGAACCCGTCGAGCAGCACCGCGAGCCGGCGCAGCGTGGGCTCGGCCAGCGCCGTCTCGATCGGCGTGCCGGCGGCGGCGACCAGTTCGTGGTCGACGCCGCGCCAGCCGGCGAGGGCCAGCTCGTGCAGCCAGGCCCGCGCTGCGGCGCGGCCGGGTGCCACCGCCCCTGGCGCGGTGGGTGGCGCGGACGACCACGGTGTACGGGTACGGCCCAGGGCGGTGTCGAGCCGCCCGAGCAGGGCGTCGTGCACCGCGCCGAGCAGGGCGGATCGGGCCCCGGCGAGGACCGCGAGGTGGTCCTGGGCCACCGAGCCGGCGGTGACCTTGCCGACCGCCTCGGCGACCGCGCCGGCCAGCGGGGTGGTGGCCAACGCCCCGGCGACGGCGGCCAGTGCGACGGCGTCGTCCTCGGCGACCCGGGCCAGGCCACGGGCCAGGGCGCCGTCGACGCCGGCGGCCAGGTCGAGAGCGTCGGTGAGGCCACTCGGGTGACCGTCGGTCAGCGTGGCGAGCTGCGTGGCGAGCATCAGCGGCCCGCCCCGGTCGCCGGGAACCAGTGCAGCTCGGGCGAGGGCGTGGTGGTGCCCGGCACCTCCAGGTAGGACAGGTGGCGCAGGAAGCGGCTGAACACCACCGCGGCCGGCGTCGGCTCGTGCCGGGCGTCGAGGCCGGCGAGCAGCTCCGCGCCGCTGGTGGCGTCCTCAGCGACGTCGGCGCGGACATAGCGGGCGACCTGGTCGATCCCGTACTGCACGATCGCCTCGTCGGCCAGCGCCTCCAGGTGCTTGCAGGGGGTGCCCCGCAGGCCGCCGCAGGGCCGGTTGTTGTTGGTGGAGCAGTGGTACGCGTGGGTGCCGGAGGTGATCGACGAGACGTAGACCCGCTCGATGTCCGACCCGCTGGAGACGACGCCCTGCAACCGCCCGTCGGCCAGCTCGACGAAGGGCACCTTCGCCAGCTTCCGGGGCCGGGCGGGCGGCACCACCCGTACCGCGCTGCGCCCCGCCCACCCGACGTGGTCCACGTCCGCCACTTCCCGACCTCCCGCCCGCCGCTGACCCGGCGTCGCCCATGACGATGTGGACGCCGCGATGGTGCCGGCGTCACGGTGACGACGAGGATCATGGGGCACGGGTACGACAGCCCGTGCGGCGGGAGCGATCCGTTAGGGTCCGGCCATGCCGTTCCTCGAAACGCTCGGGATCGACGTCCACTACGACGAGTTCGGCCCCGCGGATGCCGACATCACCCTGATCGCGCTGCACGGCATGGGCGTCGACAACCGGTGCGTCATCGGCGTGCACGAACCGCTGTTCGCCGACCGTCCCGGCTGGCGGCGGATCTACCCCGACCTGCCCGGCATGGGCCGTACTCCCGCGCCAGAGTGGATCCAGGGGACCGACGACGTGTTCGCCGTCCTGCGCGCCTTCGTCGACGCCGTCGTGCCCGGGCGGTACGCGGTGAGCGGTGGTTCGTACGGCGGTTACCTCGCGGCAGGTCTCGCCGCCGCCGAACCGGAGCGGATCTCGGGACTGGCGCTGCTCGTACCCATGGTTCTGCCGCCCGGCCAGCGTGACGTCGCTGAGCATCGCGTGCTGTATCGCGAGCCGGGCGTCTCCGCACCCCACGACTTCTCGGTCGTGGTCACGGCCACCGCGGTGCGGCGGCTCGAGGACGAGGTGCACTGCTCGGTGGTCGACGACGCGGCCGTGGCGCGGATCGCCGCCAACTACGCCGGCTCGTTCCCGCTGACCTCCACGTACGCCGGGCCGGCGCTGATCGTCACCGGACGGCAGGACGACGCGCTGGGCTACAACGACCAGTGGCGGCAGTACGGCCAGTTGCCCCGGGCGACGCACGCGGTCCTCGACCGGGGCGGCCACGGGTTGCTCATCGAACTCTCCGGGCTCGTGACCGCCCTGCTCGCCGACTGGCTCGACCGCGTCGAACAGCCGGCACCGACCGGATAGACGCGTCCACGCCGGGCGGGGTGGCCGGTGGCGGGCACCGGCCACCCCGCGGTGGCACGTTCGTCCCCGGCGGTGATCCGCCGGACGTTCAGGGCACTACCGGCCGGTGCCTCCCTTCACGACGATCGTCACGTCGTCGGTGTTGTTGCCGGTCACCGGATCGGGCGTGGTGCTGGTCAGCGTCGCGGAGTTCTGAATCGTCCGGACGCTGCCCTGCGCCTGCGCCTCGATCACGAAGGTGACCGTCGCGCCCGCCGGCACCGTCGCCGCCGTGCAGGTCACCGTGTGGGTCGCCCTGTCGTACGCGCACTGCGGCGAGACGTACTGCACGACGAGCTTCTTCGGGTCCAGCGGCAGCTTGTCCACCACCGTCACGTTCTGCGCGTCGGACGGTCCGCCGGCCCCGCAGGTCGGGGTCGGCGTGGACTGCGCGTCGCTCTCACAGCCGCCGTTGTTGTGCACGATCAGGGTGTAGACGACCGTCGGGGCCGGGTTGCCGGACCGCTGGTCGCCGGTCTTGTCCAGCCACAGCTCGGCGGAGGTCTGCACCCCGGTCTGCTGGGTGGCCGTGTTGTTGCCGGCGTTCGGGTCGGGTGTCGGCGACGCCACCGTCACCCGGTTGGTCAGCGTCGTTCCGTCCGGCACCGACGGTGCCACCAGCACGGTCAGGAACACCGTCCGGGTCTGTCCCGGGTCGACCGCGCCCAGCGCGCAGACCACCGTGTCGTTCTGGACGAGGGTGCAGACGGTGGCGCCGTTGCCGTCGACGCCGCCGACGTAGGTGGTGCCCGCCGGCAGGGTGTCGGTGACCGTCACGTTCTGCGCGGTGGACGGCCCGGTGTTGGACACCGTGATCGTGTAGGTGATCTTCTGCCCGGCCAGGACCGGGTCCGGCGAGTCACCCTTGGCGACCGACAGGTCGGCCGAGGCGGCCACCGTGGTCGCCACGCTGTCCCGGACGTCGTCGTTGTCCGGGTCGGCGGTCGCGCTGGAGACGACCGCCTCGTTGAACAGCACGGTGCCCGGCACGACGTTCGGTGCCACCCGGGCGACGATGGTGACGGTGGCGGACGCGCCGGAGGCCAGGTTGCCCAGGCCGCAGCGTACGTCGCGCGCCGTCGGCTGGCCGTTGGTGCAGGTGCCCACCGACGGGGTCACCGACACGAAGCTCACCCCGGCGGGCAGGGTGTCGGCGACCACCACGTCCCGCGCGACGGACGGACCGTCATTGGTGACCGTGACGACGTACTGCAGCTGGGTGCCGGCGACGACGGACGCCGGACCGGTCTTGTCCAGGCTGAGGTCGGCGGACCCGACGAACTCCACCCGGCCGGTGGCCTGGTTGTTGGCGGTGTTCGGGTCCTCGGTGGCGCTGCGGACCGTGGCCACGTCGTTGACCTGCGCGACGTCGGCGGCGGTGACCGTCACCCGCACGGTCGTACGCCCGCCGGCCGGCTCGGTGCCGAGGTCACAGGTGACCGTGATGCTGGTGGCCGGCCCGGCGGTGGTCGGTGCGCAGGTCCCGGACGGGGTGACCGTCACGCCGGTCACCTCGAACGGGGTGGCCGAGGTGAGCACGTCGGTCAGCTCCACCGACGTGGCGTCGGACGGACCCAGGTTGTCGACGTGGATGTCGCAGTACCCCGGCGTGCCGGCGGGCGCCGGCCGGTCGGGCTTGCAGACCTTGGTCACCGCCAGGTCGGCGCGGGTCTTGACGCTCGTGGTCGCGGTGGCCGTGTTGTTGCCCGGGTTGGGGTCGAACTGGTCGGCCGCCGTCACCGTCGCGGTGTTGGTCAGGGTGCCGGCGGGCAGGTCGGCGGGGACACGGACCTGGATGACCAGCGGTACCGACTGGCCCGGCAGCAGCTGTCCGAGGTCGCAGGTGAGGGTGCCGGCCGCGTTCGTGCACGCGGGCGTGCTGGACAGGAAGGTCACCCCGGCCGGGAGCGTGTCGGTGACGGTGACCGAGGAGGCGGTGTGCGGGCCGTCGTTGGCGACGGTGACCGTGTACGTCAGGTCCTGGCCCGCGTACACCGGGTCGGGGGAGTCGCTCTTGGTGATCCGCAGGTCGGTCTCGTCGCAGGTGGTGAACCGGAACGCGCCGATGCGGGTCTGCCGGCCGCCGCCGTGCTGCTGGGTGTACCAGAACGTGCAGTCGTCGGTCGGGTCGACGTTCATCGAGCTGTAGTCGCCCCAACGGTCGGCGTTGGTCTGTGACGTGGTGCCGGAGAACATGGTCTGCTCCGGCTCGGGCATGCTGCCCAGCGGCGCACTCGCCAGCCGACCGGTGTACGCGATCGACGGGAACACGTTGTTCGCCGCGTCGACGATGCTGTAGCCGAGGGCGATGTTGCCCTGGCCGTCCATCGCGATCGAGCCCATCCACCGGTCGGCGGTGCCGGGCGCGTACGTGCCCTGCTGGTGGATGGCCCACCCGCCGCCGCCGTTGCGCAGCTCGTACCAGCGGGTGCCGACCCGGTCGGCGCCGTCGGCGTCGACCGAGGATTGGACGGCCACCATGGACTGGTGGGTGCCGAAGTTGCGGTACTGCACGCGGTGCAGCAGCCGGCCCGGCAGGGCGTCGATGCGCTGGGTGGTGCCCGGCTGGTCGATGCAGTCCCGGGCGGCGCCGTTGCCGTCGACGTCGGTGCAGCCGACGTTGATGTCGAACGGCTGCGTGTTCAGCGTCGTGGTGAGCCCGAAGGTGCTGTTGGCCGGGTTGGTCCAGTCGACGTGGAAGTCGTACACGTCGATGCTGTCCTGCGCGCCGCCCTGCCCGTTGTCCGAGTCACGGGACAGCAGGAAGTGGTTCGGCTCGCCGGCCACCGGCGCGTTCACGCCGTCCCAGTCGCTGGGGAACATGCGCACCCGGCCGGCGGAGGAGACGCCGGGGCCGAGGGCGCCCGCGCCGGAGCCGAAGTACTGGAAGGTGGCGGGGCTTCCGCTGACCATCGCCGACCGGTCGAAGGCGTACGCCCCGAGCGTGCCGCCCTCGAACGTCGACATGTAGAGCCCGTCGGGCCAGACGCCGAACTTCTCGTAGTCGTGGGAGGCGCTGAGCCGGAACGAGTAGGTGAAGTACGCGCCGGTCGGGTCCGGCGTCTGCGAGTACGCGACGCACATGTCGAACGGCGCGGTGTTCGGGCTGGTGAACTGGGCCAGCATCCACCGGTCGACGGTCTGGTCGTACAGCACGATGGGGTCGCCGGCGTTCTGGGTGTCGCAGCCGTTGTCGTTGACCGTGTTGGAGGTCCACAGCGAGTTGATCGGGAAGGGGCCGCCGCCGGTCGGCGAGGTGCCGTCCTTGTTCCAGATCTGGAAGGTCGTGTTGACCATCTGGACGTAGTGGTCGGGTCCGACGTCTCCGACGGTGTCCGGCGGGGTGCCGCCGGTCTGGCCGGCGAACGGGGTGTTGGTGGGCTTCAGGTCGTCGTTGACCGGCCCTTCCAGCGCCTGGATCGCCGGATCCGTGCGGCCGGCGACGTCGGCCTGGGTGGGTGCGGTCTCGGTGCTGGCGGCGGGGTTCTTCCGGATGTCCTTCGCGGCGCGGGGGAGTGTCCGCACCGCCTTGGACACTCCGGCGCGGACCGGTTCGACCACGCCGATGTGCTTCGGCTTGGCGGCTTCCATCGGGCGGGTCGCGGCGACGGTGGCGGGGTGGGGCCCGACCAGGACGGTCAGGCCGGTGACCAGGAGCAGTGCCGCGGGCGCGGCGAGGATCCGTCTTCTTCGCATGGAAACCTCCAAAAATGGGATCAGATGATCCACATGGGGCGACGGTCTCGCACTTCATAGCGCGGCGTAGCGGGCCGATCACCCCAGTGACACGCATCCGACACCGACCCTGGACGGTCTCCGAGGTATCCCGCCCAATGGGTGTCGTGCCTGGTCAGCCGTTCGGGTTGGTGTCATCGGGGTCAGCTCGACACGACGGCGCTCGCTCTCGGCGCGCGTCACGGGGCCGGGACGACCTCCAAGCCCAACGGCACAGGGCGGCCGCGAAGACGATCCGCCCGCCCCTACCCGTCGTCCCGTCGGGGGATCCGGGACGCCTCGGGGTCCGACCCTGGCTGTACCCGGATCCCGTCCTCGGGACGGGCGGACATGTCGGTGGTGGGGGATAGGTTCGGGGGCATGGTAGAGCGCGAGGAGCGGTTCCGCGTCGAGGTCAGCGTGGGCGACCGGGTGGTCGACGTGCGCGCGACCGGCGAGGTCGACATCGCGACGGTCGCCGCGTTCCGGGCAGCCCTCTGGTCCGCGCCGGTCCGGCCGGTGGTCCGGCTCGACCTGTCCGGTGTGCGGGTGCTCTCCGCCGCCGGCCTGCGGACCGTGGTCGCCGCGCATCGGCGGGTCCGGGCACAGGGCGGCGAGCTGGTGCTGGTCGACCCCGACCCCGTCGTGTCCCGGGTGCTGCGAGTCACCGGTCTGCACCGGGTGATCCCCGTCGTCGACTCCCTGGTCGATCCCTGCGCCGAGGGCGCGACGCGGGCCGGTGACCGGGAGCTGGTGCCCTGCTGACCGGCGGGCGCGGCCGGTGCCGCCGACGCGGCACCGGCCGCCGGTCTCAGCGGACGTCGAGCAGATCGACCACGAAGACCAGGGTCTCGCCGGGCTTGATCACGCCGCCCGCGCCCCGGTCGCCGTAGCCGAGGTGCGGCGGGATGGTGAGCTTGCGACGGCCGCCCACGCGCATCCCGACCACGCCCTGGTCCCAGCCGGCGATGACCTGTCCGCCGCCGAGCGGGAACTCGAACGTGTCGCCCCGGTTCCAGGAGGCGTCGAACTCCCGCCCGGTGGAGTGCGACACCCCGACATAGTGGACGCTGACCAGCTGACCCGCCCGGGCCTCCGGGCCCTCGCCGACGGTGATGTCCTCGATCACGAGGTCCGCGGGCGGTGCGCCCTCGATCGGGCCTACCTCGGGCTTGCCCGAGTGGGCGCCTGCTGCCTGGTTCATTCGGGAATCTCCTGCCGTTTCGATCCGGTTGTCCGGTCACCGGTGATCCTGCCGGATCGTGGCCGGCCGATGGCGGCCGGTCCGGCGAACCGCCTCCCACGACCGGGTGACGGCACGGATCAGCGGGCGTCACCGGTGGTGACGCCCGCTGGAGGTGGTGGCGGATCGGTCAGCGGAGCCAGGGGAACCGCTGGACGAGGGGGAGCCTGGCCCAGGTCCGGCCGAGGCCGAGGGTGGCACCTGCGTTGACCAGCGCGAGGCCGGCGAGCAGGGCGGCGTTGATGAGGTGGTCGTCGAGGAACAGGTTGTTCTCGGGGGGCAGGACGACCGTCCACATCAACACGTAGAGCAGGCCACCGGCGACGGCGGCGACGCGCATCCCGATGCCGAGGAGCAGCGCCACACCGATGCCCGCCAGACCGATCATGAACAGCCAGTCGGCCCACGCGGCGCCGGCGATGCCGTTGTAGAAGTCCTTGAACGGGCCCGCGGCGCCGAAGGTCAGGAACCCCTTGGTCGGGCTGCCGCCGTTGAGCCAGGCGTTCTTCGCCTCGGTGGCGTGCCCCAGGCCGAAGGCCTTGTCCAGGAACGCCCAGAGGAAGGTCCAGCCGAGGGCGATCCTGATGCCGGCGAAGACGTACCGGGTGGCACGCTCCCGGGGGGTCTCGGCCGCCGGAGCGATGGTGGCGGCGGTGTTCCGCTCAGTCGTCGCGGTCATTGTCTCCACGTCCCTTCTGGTTCCGCACCGCGCTTCCCGGTGGCATCTCCATTGGACGCCTGCCGGCACCCCGTCAGCAGGGCCGACCGGGCCCCGAACGACCGGGTCCTTGGACCCCTTGTCGACCGGTCCGTACGGCCCCGCCGGCCCGGTCCCGCGACCCTGCCGCCCCGGCGTCCGTGGTCCGTAGCGTCCCTGGTGAGACCATCTAGGAGGTCGTGATGAGGACGTGGCAGGTCGGCGACGTGATGACGTGGGACGTCGCGACGGTGGGGGAGGAGACCCCGTACCGGGAGATCGTCGACGCGTTGGTGCGGCGGGGCATCAGCGGAGTACCGGTGGTGGACGGGTTCCGTCGGGTACTCGGCGTGGTGTCGGAGTCGGATCTTCTGCACAAGATCGAGCGGGCCGGGCAGCCGGAGCAGCGACGGGTCTTCGAGGGGCGGCGGCACCGTACCGCCCGGGAGAAGGCCGACGCGCTGCTGGCCCGGGACCTGATGACCGCGCCGCCGGTGACCACGTGGCCGGAGGCGACGATCACGTCCGCCGCCCGGCAGATGGACCGGGAGGCGGTCAAGCGCCTGCCGGTGCTGGACGACCTCGGTCGGCTGGTCGGCATCGTCACCCGCGGCGACCTCCTGCGGGTGCACCTGCGGACCGACGCGGAGATCCGGGAGGACGTGGTCCAGGAGGTCCTGCGTCGGGTGCTCGCCGTGCGGGACGGCCTGGTGACCGTGCAGGTCCACGACGGTGAGGTGGTCCTCGACGGCCGGCTGGACCGGCGGAGCGCGACTGAGCTGGCCGCCCGGCTCGCCGGTCAGGTCAGCGGCGTCGTGCGGGTGACCAGCACCATCGCGTACGACGTCGACGACAGGGACCTGCTCGACATGGCACCGGGCCAGGTCACTCCGGTGGCCTGAGCGTTTCCGGCCGGCCCCGTTCGACTTCGGCAGAGCGCCGTCGGGGGCCGTACCGCTCGCCTAGGCTCGGCGCGTACGAGGGTGCAGAGCGGAAGGTCGCCGTGGCGGGCGTGGATGCCGCCTGTCCGGGCACGGATGCGGAGGACGCCGGTGGACGAGGCGACGTTCGCCGTGCCGCTCTGGGCCTGGGCGGCGGTCGGCGCGGTCATCGCCGTCATGCTCGCGGTCGACATGCTCTCCCACCGCGACAACCACGTCATCGAACTGCGCGAGGCGGTGATCTGGAGCGTCGTCTGGATCACCGCCGGGCTGGCGTTCGGCCTGCTCGTGTGGGCCTGGCGGGGCCCCGAACCGGCGGTCGCGTACTACTCGGGTTACCTGCTGGAGAAGGCGCTCTCGGTCGACAACGTCTTCGTCTTCGCGCTGCTGTTCGGCTACTTCCGGGTGCCCGACGAGTTCCAGCACAAGGTGCTCTTCTGGGGCGTGGTCGGCGCGCTGGCCTTCCGGCTGGTCTTCATCGTCACCGGTGCGGAGCTGCTGGAGCGGCTGGCCTGGGCGGGTGTCGTGCTCGGCGCCTTCCTGGTCTGGACCGGGTGGCGGCTGGCCGTCCGCGGCAAGCCGGACGTCGACCCGGAACGCAACGTCGCGGTACGCCTGTTCCGCCGTTTCGTGCCGACCGAGCCGCGGCACCACGGTGACCGGTTCGTCGTCCGGGTGGCGGGTCGCCGCCGGGCCACGCTGCTGCTGGTGGCGCTGGTGGCGATCGAGGCGACCGACATCGTCTTCGCGGTCGACTCGGTGGCGGCGATCCTCGCGATCACCGGTAACACGTTCCTGGTGTGGACGGCGACCGCGTTCGCGGTGCTCGGGCTGCGGAGCCTGTACTTCTGCCTCGCCGGGCTGCTGCGGCACTTCGGGTACCTGCGCTACGGACTGGCGTTGCTGCTCGCGTTCGCCGGGCTCAAGCTGATCCTGGCCGAGACGCCGGTGGGAAAGGTGCCGGTCTGGCTCACCCTCGCGGTGGTGGTGGTCACCCTGTCGGTGTCGATCGGCTGGAGCGTGGTGGCCGCGCGCCGTGAGCGCCGGCGGGCCGGGCGGGCTGATCCGGCGTGACCCTCGCGTGGGGCGGGTCAGCCGCCGGGGTGCGTGACCGGCGCGGCGAGCTGAGCGGCCAGCAGCGCGGGCGCCTCGGCGAGTGACGGGCCGTACCAGGTGAGGTGCCGCCCGGAGAGCAGGGCGCACGGGGTGCCGGGGAACGCCTCGGGCCCGTCGGTGGCGGTGAACAGGTACGGCTCGTCCGGCAGGACCACCAGGTCCGGTGCCTGTCCTCGCAGCTCGTCCAGGTCCGGTCGGGGATAGCGGTCGGCGTGTTCGGCGTACAGGTTGACCACGCCGAGCCGGCGCAGCACGTCACCGGCGAACGTGTCGCCGCCGAGCACGATCCAGGGGCGCCGCCACACCGGCACCACCGCGCGACGCGGCGACAGCGCGGGCGGCGCGGCCCAGGCCCGTCGGGCCGCGACCAGCCACTCCGGCTCGGCCGGGGCGCCGAGGTCACGGAGCAGGTCGCCGAGTTCGGTGAGGGCCCCGTCCACCGTCCGGGGATAGGTCACCCGCACCGGTACGCCGGCCGCGGCGAGCGCGTCGGCGTCGGCGCGGCGGTTCTCCTCGACGTTGAGCAGGACGAGGTCGGGCCGGAGCGCGCGGACGGCGTCCAGGTCCGGGTACTTGGTCCCGCCGACCCGTGCCACCTCCAGCCCCGCCGGGTGCGTGCACCAGTCGGTCGCGCCCACCAGCAGGCCGGGCAGGGTCACGGCCACCGCCTCGGTCAGCGACGGCACCAGGGAGACCACCCGCATCCGTCGTACCCCCTCCCGCGCGTCGGGCCGCGACGTCGGCGCGCGGCCCGCGCGTACGCCGAATCATGCCCGGCTCGCGTGGCCGTCAACGCCGCGGGCCGGGAGAATGGCCGGATGCCCCGCGACCTGGCTGCCGTGCCGCCCACCCGGTCCGTACCCGACTACGGCGTGTCCCCGGCGGTGGCGCTGCCCCGCGTCCGGGCCTTCGCCGACGCGCTGGTGCTGCGCCGCACGGTGCGCGACTTCAGCGACCGGCCGATACCGGACGGTGTGCTCCGGGAGGCGCTGCGAGCCGCCGCGAGCGCCCCCAGCGGGGCGAACCGGCAGCCCTGGCGGTTCGTCGTGGTCACCGACGCGGACCTCAAGCGGCGGCTGCGCGTCGCCGCCGAGGCCGAGGAGCAGGTGTTCTACGAGCGGCGCGCGCCGGAGGAGTGGCTGGCGGCGCTGGCTCCGCTGGGCACCGACGCCAGCAAGCCGTTCCTGGAGACCGCGCCGGCGGTGATCGTGGTGTTCGAGGTGCACCGGGGGCCCCGCAGCCCGCGCCCCTACTACGTCAAGGAGTCGGTGGGCATCGCGGTGGGCTTCCTGCTCGCCGCGCTGCACCAGGCCGGCCTGGCGACGCTGACGCACACGCCGAGCCCGTTGCGGTTCCTCAACGAGCTGCTGGACCGCCCGCCGGAGGAGCGGGGCAACCTCATCATCCCGGTCGGGTACCCGGCCGACGGGGCGCGGGTACCGGACATCGACCGCAAGCCCCTGGACGAGGTCGTGGTCTGGCGCTGAGCGTCGCCGGGGTCGGTTGCGGTCCCCTCTTGCGAGCCTTCTACAACGTTGTAATACTCGGCTCACCGCCACCCCCCGGGAGGTCCGATGAGGTCCGACGTCCGCACCCCGCAGCCTGCCGACGCAGACGAGGAGATCCCGGTCGAGGCGCTCGGCGACCTCTACCGCGACGGGATCACCGCCTGCCGGGGGGCCTTCCCCGTCGAGTGGGTCGAGCGGGTGGGTGAGGACATCGACGCCGCGTTCCGCGAGGCCCGCGCGCGCCCGGACGGCGCGGTCGGGCGTGGCCCGCAGCGGTGGTACGTGGAGATCCACCCGGAGCAGCTGCGGGGCTTCGTCGACCTGGTCACCCACCCGTGGGTGGTCGCGGTCTGCCGGGCCGTGCTCGGCGACGGGTACGAGATCGTCGAGCTGGGTTTCGACATCCCGTTCCCCGGCGCGGCCATGCAGCCCTGGCACCGCGACTTCCCGATGCCGCCCGACACCCGCCGGCAGCGGCGGCTGACCTCCCTGGCCTTCAATCTGACCACGGTGGACACCGTGGAGGAGATGGGGCCGTTCGAGATCGCGCCCGGCACCCAGTGGGACGACGGCCACGACTTCGACCACGGCATGTTCCCCCCGAAGGAGCGCTACCCGCGGTACGCCGGGCGGGCGGTGCGGAAGTACCCCCGACGCGGCGACATCTCCGCCCGCTCGGCGCTGACCGTCCACCGGGGGACACCCAACGTCTCCACGCTGGCCCGCCCGGTGCTGGTGCTCGGCGTGGACGCGCCCGGCGCGGGCAACGCCGCGCACCACGACATGGCCGTCACCCGGGGCTACTGGGAGAACCTGCCCGCCTCGGTGCGCGCGCACCTGCCCTGCCCGGTGGTCGACACGCTGACGCCGATCCGGCAGAAGCACACCATCGAGGGCCTGGTGATGGGCGCGGAGTGAGCCGACGGCCGTAGCCGACGCCACCGCCAGGGCCGGCCGGATCAGCCGACGAAGACGCGCTCCGGCGCCACCGTGGCCACCGGCACGCCCTCGCCGACAGCCCACTCCAGGGCGTGCCGGACCGCCGGCACCGGTAGCGGACGCCCGGTGGTCACGCAGACCGCCGCGTGGACCGCGTAGGTGACGAACGGGTACGAGTGAGCCAGGCCCCCGATCGACTCGCGTACCCGGTCGGCGACGGCGACCGCCTGCTCCTCGGTGAGCGACGGCAGCACGAGCAGGTACTCCCGGTCGCTGAGGCGGGCCGCCCGGTCGACCGGGCGCAGCGGCGCGGTGAGTGCGGCGAGCACGGCCTGCCCCTCCCGGGCGGCGCTGCGCCGGCCGAACCGCTCGGGCGTACCGGGCGGCTCGTCCACCCGCACTCCGATCACGGCCACCGGCAGGGTGCCCGATGCGGTGACCCCGTCGTCCAGCCCGGTCCACCGCCTGAGCGCGGGCTCGTCGAGCAGGCTGGTCGTGCCGTCGGCCGCGCGTGCCGGAGGCACGTCGGCCAGACGGCGGGCGCGTTCGGTCTGCCCGGCCAGCAACCGGATGGCCGCCTCGCCCCTCGCCTCGCCCGGGGTCGCCGGCAGCTCCCGGACCCGGCCGAGCACCTCGTCGAGCACCGCGCGGGCCCGCTCCGGCAGCCGTGTGGCGAGGCGCTCGCGCAGCCGCAGCGCCTCGTGCAGGGCCGCGTCGCGCCGGAAGCTCCACCCGCCGTCGAACAGCCGGCCGGCCTCCAGCGTCGGCGCGTCCGGGTCCACCTCGGCCCGGTCGTACGCCACCAGCGCCGCGCCGAAGCGCGGGGTCAGCGCCACCACCGACCACTCCCGCGCCAGCTCCTCGTCCTCGGCCAGCACCACCCCGTACACCCCGGCGGGCAACGACTCGGGGACGGCGTCGACCACCCCGACGACGGTGGCCGCGGCGATGCCGGCGATCCGCTCGTAGAGGGCCCGTTCCCGCTCGAAGTACGGAATCCGCTGGAACAGCGCGAGGACGATCAGCGGACCGTCCTCGGCAGTGGCCAGGGCCGCCTGCTCGATGGCGTGCGAGACGGTGACGAGGCCGCGCTTGGTCAACCGTTCCGGTACGCGTCCGGTGTGCAGCACCAGGCGAGCGTAGCCGGGCACCGCGGTGGTGTCGCGGCGGAGCCGGCGCTCCCGGGTCGTCGCGTACTCGGCGTCACCGTGCGCTTCGCGGCCGACCACCCCCGGTCGCTCAACCGGTCATCTCCCTCGTGGGGGCCGCACCGCCGAGGTGGCGACCATGATCGACGCCGTAGACTCGCCAGGTCGACGGGGCGGACCGTCGGGGGATCGGCGAACGGATCGGGTGGATGACGGGCAGCGGCGACGGGAACGGTTCCGGGCTGCGGACGCTCCCGCTCGGCGACGGGCTGTCCGCCCGGGCGGGGTTCGTGGTGCTCGGCGCGCACCGGCTCGGTGAGCTGGTGCAGCGGCGACCCGCGGGGATCACCGGCAACCAGTGGAGTTCCGCCATCCGCGAGGCGTACGACGTCGTGGTCTGCGCCGAGGACGGCACCCCCCGTCTCGCCGTGGAGATCGGCCCGGAGACGCCCGCGGGGCAGCGCGCCGAGCGGATGAAGAACGCGGTGGCCGAGGCCGTGGGCCTGCCCGTGCTGCGGATCGGCTCGCCGACGTTGCGGGCCGCCGAGCACGGGCGAGCCGTCGTCGCGTACGTGATCGACGCCCGCACGTACGCCGACAGCGTCGCCGTGGTCGAGCCGGGGGAGGACCCGCCGGTCGGGTTCCGGGACATCCTCGGGCGGCTGCCGGACGGGCGTACCGGCGCGGTCAACGACCTCGGCGCGCTGGCCCGGGCGGCGGCGGTCGAGGCGTACGTCGAGGGACGGTTGGTCGACCCGATCCTGCGCGGCCTGCACGTGCACTGGACCGATGGCCCCGCCGAGGGCTGGAGCTGGCTCGAGGTGCGTCCCGGCGCGTGCCTCGTGGAGCGGGTCACCGTACGGGAGCACCGTTTCTCCACCGGCCTGGACACCGCGCGGTTCGCCGAGGACCTGGCCGCCCTCGCGATCGGGGAGCGGCTGCGCACGATGGACGCCGCCGCGCTGGTGCCCCGGGACGAGCTTCGGGCCGCGATCCGGGGCCTGGCGGCCCGGCGGAGCGAACTGGCGACCGGCTTCGCCTTCGATCACCTCTGCGCGGACTGACGCCCGCTCTCCCCGCGCGACGTGCCGGGCCGCGCGCCCGCCCCGCCGCCCGCCACCGCCGTCTCCAACCCGACCGCTCCGGCAAAAGATCCGCAGATTTCTGCGCCTCGCGTTGAACCTTCACGTCGGCCGTCCCGTACTCCAGCGGGAATGGACAGGATCTCCTCGACCGCGCCACACCGGCGTGGAAGACGGTGCGGAAATGGCATCGTCGGTCATCGACGTGCCACCGGTTGTGTCCGGCGGGATTCCGCTGGGCCCGCCACACAATTCCGTCGGTCCGCCGAGGTCTGCAAGCAACTACCGGATCGAGAAGGAGAGCAATTCGATGCGCAGGTCCACACGGGCGCGCCGGTCATCCGGTAACGCGCGGAGCAAGCGGCTGCTGGCTGTGGTCGGCACGCTCGCCGTCTTCGGCGGAGTCATCGCCGTCACCCAGATCTCGTCGGCCGAGGACCGGCGGTCCAACCGGACCCGTGCGGCGTCCGCGGCCTGTGTGGAGCCCAGCCCGGGGGCGACCGCGCCGAGCGGGAGCAACACCACGCGCACGTGGCAGAACGGCAGGTGGGTACGCAACCACTGGGGTGACGGCCAGCAGACGGCCCAGGAGTGCCAGGAGACCCGGGCCGGTGGCGGTGCTGCGACCAACGGCGGTTCCGCCGTGGCCTGCCCGGACGTGGCGAGCAAGCTGCCGCAGGTCCCGAGCCGGGCCCGCGCGGAGGTCGACCGCAACCTCGCGCTGCTCCAGACCCAGATCGCCGAGGCCGACCGGCGGCTGGCCGCCGAGGGCAATCGGGGCGACGCCTTCATCCGGAACGCGATCCTCGATCCGCTGGCCAGCAAGCGCCGGGCCACGCTGGACCGAATCGCCATCGCCATCGACCGCGTCGGGCCCCGGCCGCGCGGACTCGGGCAGCTCGCCGCGTGTCAGGTCGCCCCGACCGGAAACACCAATGAGGGCGAGAACGACAACGGTGGCAACGACAACGGCGGGAACGACAACGGTGGCAACGACAACGGCGGGAACAATGGTGCCCCCGGTGCCGGACTGGGCGTACTCGCGAACAACTGCGACAACACCCAGTTGCAGCCGCACGACGGTTTCCAGAACGGCAACCGGTGCGTGAGCACCGCGTTCGGTGAGGTTGGCGCCGCCGCCAACAACCCGTCGCTGCTGATCACCGATTTCCCGGAGCAGGTCGGCGCCAACCAGCCCTTCACGCTCCAGGTCTCCACCCGGAACCTGGTGCGCGACCGCTTCCTCGCCGCCGGTCAGGGCGGCTACTACGTGGAGAGCTCGCTGCTCAACGAGCAGGGCCTGGTGCGCGGCCACTTCCACAGCGCCTGCCGGATGCTGCAGAGCACCGACGAGGCCCCCGGTGACCCGGAGGCGGTGCCGGCCTTCTTCGTCGCCACCGAGGACGGCGGCGGCGGCGCCGACGCCGACCAGGTGACCATCCAGGTCCCCGGCCTGCCGGAGTCCGGCATCGCGCAGTGCGCGGTCTGGGCCGGCGACGGCTCGCACCGGATCCCCATGATGGAGCGGGCCAACCAGACCCCGGCCTTCGACGCGGTGCGCATCGAGGTCAACTGATCGAGAACACCTCCCGGGGCCGGGGGGGGGGGGGGCGGCCGCCCCCCCCCCCCCCGGGGGGGGGGGGCCCCCCCGCCGCCCCCCGCGCGGCGGGGGCCGCGCCCCCCAAAAAAGCGGGGCGCGGGGGTTGAGA
>NZ_JBITMC010000012.1:48786-95905 GCF_044465805.1 Micromonospora sp. NPDC049497
GCGACCCCGGTCGCGGCCGCCCACCCCCCCCCCGCCGGCGGGGCGGGGGGCCCTTTACTCCTTCTCCACCCCCCCCCCCCCGCGGGGCGCGCCCCCCCCCCCCCCCCCCCCCCCCCGGCCCCGGGTCGTGTCATGCCGCCGCCGGCGCGGCACGGAATGGCGGGCTCCCGACGGCAAAACTGCGGGGCCGCGCTGATTTCCAGCGTGGCCCCGCAGGTCGGAAGCGTCCTCGCGGACGGACGGTCAGCGGTTCTTGTACGCCTCGACGACCTCGACCGGGATGCGACCGCGCTCGGAAATCTTGTAGCCGTTCTTCACGGCCCATTCCCGGATGGCCCGGTTCTGCTCCCGGTCCATTCCCGACGTCCCCGACGCGGCCGGGCGACGTGGCGCGCGCGCACTGTCGACCGCCCCCCGCCCGATTCGCCGGCCAGCGCTGATGTACGGATCGAGCGCCTTGCGCAGCACGCCCGCGTTCTCGTCCGAGACGTCGATGGTGTACGCCACGCCGTCCAGGCTGAACTCGACGGTCCGGTCGGCCTTTCCGCCGTCCAGGTCGTCGGTCAGAACAGTGATTACTTTCCTAGCCATCGCCAATTACTCCCTGTGTGGGGCGGGGTGTGCTCAAAGTTTGACGTATCCCGCGCCGAAAAGGCAACAAAGCGCGTCGTGCTCATTTCGGCGGGTCGCGATATCCGGAAGAAATCGCGGCGCCGACCCGGAAAGGCGGAGGCGCTCCAGGCGCCGGGCGGCCACGGCGGTGCCGCTGCCGCCGTACCCACCCGCCTCGTGCGTCGACCCTGGGAGTGGTCTGGATCACAAGGAGGAACAAGGGGGCACGCTTTGTTACTTGAGCTGGACACGCTCAACCTAATCCGATAGCAGGTGTTCGATGGCAACTCTTCCGGTCCTTCCCCTGACCGACGCCGTGCTGCTGCCCGGCATGGTCATCCCGGTGACCCTCGACCCGACCACCCAGGCCGCCGTCGACGCGGCACGTTCGTCCGGCGACGGGAAGATCCTCGCCGTGCCCCGCATCGACGGCGACTACGGCCCGGTGGGCACCGTCGCCACGATCGAGAAGGTCGGTCGGCTGCCCGACGGTGAGCCGGCAGCGGTCGTCCGCGGCCTGTCCCGGGCCCGGATCGGCTCCGGCGTGCCCGGTCCCGGCGCGGCCCTGTGGGTCGAGGCGACCGAGATCAGCGAGCCCGCCCCCGCCGGCCGGGCCCGCGAACTGGCCCGCGAGTACCGCGCCCTGATGACCTCGGTCCTCCAGCAGCGTGGGGCATGGCAGGTCATCGACGCGATCGAGCGGATGACCGACCTCTCCGAGCTGGCCGACTCCGCCGGCTACGTCTCCTGGCTCACCCTGGCCCAGAAGACCGAGCTGCTCACCGCGCCGGACGTCACCGCCCGCCTGGAACTGCTCGTCGGCTGGGTCAAGGCCCACCTCACCGAGCAGGAGATCGCCGAGCAGATCAACACCGACGTCCGCGAGGGGCTGGAGAAGTCCCAGCGGGAGTTCCTGCTCCGCCAGCAACTCGCCGCCATCCGCAAGGAACTCGGCGAGGACGAGCCCGAGGGTTCCGCCGACTACCGAGGTCGCGTCGAGTCCGCCGACCTGCCGGAGAAGGTCCGCGAGGCCGCCCTGCGCGAGGTCGGCAAGCTGGAGCGCGCCAGCGACGCCTCACCCGAGGCCGGCTGGATCCGTACCTGGCTGGACACCGTGCTGGAGATGCCGTGGGGCACGCGTACCGAGGACAACACCGACCTGGGCGCGGCCCGCGCGGTGCTCGACGCCGACCACGCCGGCCTGGCCGACGTGAAGGACCGCATCCTGGAGTACCTCGCGGTGCGCAACCGCCGGGCCGAGCGCAACCTCGGCGTGGTCGGCGGGCGCGGTTCCGGCGCGGTCCTCGCCCTCGCCGGCCCGCCCGGGGTCGGCAAGACCAGCCTCGGCGAATCGGTCGCCCGGGCCCTGGGCCGGAACTTCGTCCGGGTCTCCCTGGGCGGCGTCCGTGACGAGGCGGAGATCCGCGGCCACCGGCGCACCTACGTCGGCGCGCTGCCCGGCCGGATCGTCCGCGCCCTGCGCGAGGCCGGCTCGATGAACCCGGTCGTCCTCCTCGACGAGGTTGACAAGCTGGCCGTGGGCTACTCCGGCGACCCGGCGGCGGCCCTGCTGGAGGTGCTGGACCCGGCGCAGAACCACACCTTCCGGGACCACTACCTCGAGGTCGACCTCGACCTGTCCGACGTGCTCTTCCTGGCCACCGCCAACGTGGTCGAGTCGATCCCCGGCCCGCTGCTGGACCGGATGGAGCTGGTCACCCTGGACGGGTACACCGAGGACGAGAAGGTCGCCATCGCCCGCGACCACCTGCTGCCCCGGCAGCGGGAACGGGCCGGGCTGACCGCGGACGAGGTGACGATCGCCGACGGGGCCCTGGCCCTGATCGCCGGCGAGTACACCCGGGAGGCGGGCGTCCGGCAGCTCGAACGTGGCCTGGCCAAGATCCTGCGCAAGGTCGCCGTCGAGCTCGCCACCGATCCGGCGCCGGTCGCCGTCGACACCGGCAACCTGGCCCGCTACCTGGGCCGGCCGAAGTTCACCCCGGAGTCGGCCGAACGCACGGCGGTGCCCGGCGTGGCCACCGGCCTGGCGGTCACCGGCGCCGGCGGGGACGTGCTCTTCATCGAGGCGACCAGCATGGAGGGGGAGCCGGGGCTGACCCTCACCGGCCAGCTCGGCGACGTGATGAAGGAGTCCGCGCACATCGCCCTGTCGTACCTGCGCTCCAACGGGCGCCGGCTCGGGCTGGACCCGAACGCCCTCGCCGGCCGGCGGATCCACCTGCACGTGCCGGCGGGAGCGGTGCCCAAGGACGGCCCCAGCGCCGGCATCACCATGGTCACCGCCCTGGCGTCGCTGGTCAGCGGTCGCCCGGTCCGCCCCGAGTTCGGGATGACCGGCGAGGTGACCCTCTCCGGCCGGGTGCTGCCCATCGGCGGGGTGAAGCAGAAGCTGCTCGCCGCCCACCGGGCGGGCCTGACCGAGGTGATCATCCCGAAGCGCAACGAGCCGGACCTGGACGACCTGCCCGCCGAGGTTCGCGAGGCGCTGACGGTGCACACCCTGGCCGACGTCGCCGACGTGCTCGCCCTGGCGCTCCGGCCGGCCGACGTCGCGTCACTCACCGCCGCCTGAGGTGAAAGGAAGGGCCCCCTGTTAACGCTTGGCGTTGTACAGGGGGCCCTTCTTAACGCGCCACGGCTCGTCGCCAGCGCGATCGTCGGCTCCCACGCCGCCCCTGTTAACAGGGGGCCCTTCCTCTACCGGAGTCGTTAAGAAGGGGCCCTTCCTTACACGTTCAGCGGCGCTCGCGGCGCTGCCAGCCGGCGGGGTCGCGGTCGCGGCGCTCGCGCCGGTCACCGCCGTCGAAGCGGCCCTCGCCGCCGCCGTCACCGTCACGATCCCGGCGTACGGTCGCCTTGCGGCCCTTGATGGTGCTACCCCGCAGCCCCGAGATCACGTCGTCGGCGACGGCGTGCGGGACCTCCACCAGGGAGAAGCGGTCGGCGATCTCGATCGAGCCGATGTCCCGCCCGTTGATGCCCGTCTCGCCGGTGATCGCCCCGACCAGGTCCTGCGGGCGTACGCCGGCGCGCCGGCCCAGTCCGATGAACACCTGGGTGGTGCCGCCGGTGCGGGGTCGCCCGGGACGGCGCTCGCCGCGGCCCTCCGGCCGACCCTCCTTGGGGCCCCGCACGGACACCTGCGGGATCTCCTCCTCGTCGTCGGAGCCCGGCGAGGTCGCCTCGTGTGCCAGCCGCACCGCCGCCAGGGCCACCTCCACCAGGTCGAACTCGTCGGTCAGCGACTCGACGATCGCCCGGTACGGGTCCAGGTCGTCCTCCAGCAGGCTCTCCCGCAGCGCCGCCTGGGTCAGCTCCAGCCGCCGGGTGCGCATGTCCGCCACGGTCGGGATCTTGTCGATGGTGATCCGCTGCCCGGTCACCCGCTCGATGGTCTTGAGCATCCGGTGCTCACGGGGCTCGGCGAGCGTGATCGCCACGCCCTCGCGGCCGGCCCGGCCCACCCGGCCGATTCGGTGCACGTACGACTCCGGCGCCGACGGGACGTCGTAGTTGACCACGTGGGTGAGCTGCTCGACGTCCAGACCGCGGGCGGCCACGTCGGTGGCGACCAGCAGGTCGGCCGTGCCGCCCCGCAGCCGGCCCATCACCCGGTCCCGCTGCTCCTGGCTCATCCCGCCGTGCAGCGCCTCGGCCCGGTAACCCCGCCCGTTCATCGTCTCGGTGAGCCGGTCGACCTCCTCCCGGCTACGGCAGAAGACGATCGCCGCGGTCGGTGACTCCACGTCCAGCACCCGGCCCAGCGCGGCCGGCTTGTGCCCCCGCGCGACGATGTACGCGCTCTGCCGCACCCGGGGCGCCTCGCCGGCCACCGGCTGCTCCCGGGCGATGAGGATGCGGACCGGGTCGGTCAGGTGCTTGCGGGCCAGCCCGTCGATGCGCGATGGCATGGTCGCCGAGAAGAGCACGGTCTGCCGCGCCTCGGGGGCGTGCTCCAGGATCGCCTCGATGTCCTCGGCGAAGCCCATGTCGAGCATTTCGTCGGCCTCGTCCAGCACGACCGTGGCCAGCCCGCTCAGGTTCAGCGTGCCTCGGGCGATGTGGTCCAACGCCCGGCCGGGCGTGGCCACCACCACGTCCACCCCGGCGTCCAGCGCCCGCAGCTGCCGGCCGATGGGCTGCCCGCCGTAGATCGGCAGCACCCGTGCGCCGAGGTCCTTTCCGTACCGGTGGAACGCCTCGGAGACCTGCACCGCCAGCTCTCGCGTCGGCACCAGCACCAGCGCCACCGGGTGCCCGGACGGCCGGTCGTCGGGCATCCGCTGCAGCAGCGGGAGCGCGAACGCGGCCGTCTTGCCCGTACCCGTCGCGGCCTGGCCCAGCAGGTCGCGCCCGGACAGCAGGAGCGGGATCGCCTCCCGCTGGATCGGGGTCGGCTCCTCATATCCGAGTGCGGACAGCGCGGCCAGCAACTCGTCGCGCAGGCCGAGATCGGCGAAGACGGTGCCCTCGTCGAGGGTGCCCGACGCGGAGGGTTCGGTGGGTTGGTCGTGCCGTACGGGTGCGGAACTCATGCGACAAGCCTTTCATCACCGCCGTGCGCCCGCTCCGGCGACTGGCACATCACGCCGTCCGGGCACCCGCCGCCCTGCCGGCGGATGCCCGGACGTGCCGGGACAGCGGGGTCGCCGCTGGTCCCGGTCGTCACGGCGTGGTGAGGAGGAACAGGATCATCGTGACGCCGAGGGCCGTGTCGAGGATGCCGCACCACTCGGCGTAGCCGCGCGGTACGACCTCGTCGCGCCGGTGGTGGACCGCGTCCCAGCCCGCGTGGGCGAGCCATCCGAGTGCCACCAGCCAGCGGCCGGTGTCCCCGCCGAGGGTCACCGCGGCCACCGCCAGCGCCGTCCATCCAGCAGGCCGGCCATCTGCACGGCGATTATCCGGCGGTCGCCGAGCCGGTGCCGCCACGCCCCGACGAGCGGGTAGCTGACGGCGAGGACGAGCAGGGTCCACCCACCCGCACCAGCGGATGCGCGTCCGGTCCGGGTCGGGTGGGGTGGTGCGCGGTGTAGTCGTCGGGGCGGCGGAGCACCGCCAGCAGCATCGCCGGCACCATCAGCAGGTGGCCGCCGGTCAGCAGGGCGCCCCCGTCGAGCAGCCCGGTGGCGTACGGGACGAGCAGCAGTAGCACCGGCGCGTACATGGCGGCGGTCATCTCGCCGATCGCCGGCCACGAGTGTCCGCGGTACCACATCCACACCGCCATCCCGATGCTCATGTCGGTGGCCATCAGCAGGGCGGCGGGTCCCGGCGCGGCGGGGCCGAGCCCGAGTGACCCGGCCAGCGCACCGCGCGCCGGTCCGAGCAGCAGCATCCCGGCGACCATGGCCAGCACCATTTCCAGCAGGTGCCGCGTCAGGGCCCACCGCCGGGCGCGCTGTGCCGGCCGCTCGGGACGGGTGCGGGTGGTGGGGGAAGTCAGCTCTGTCATGGGAGTCAGCCTCGGCGAGGGCGGCGGCCCGGAACATCCCCGAGGTGTCACCGGTCGGCCGGGCGGAACGCACGGTCGAATCGTGCGCACCGGCGGGTCCCCGGGTGCGGGGGCGCGCTCTACCCTGGCGACCGTGGTGGTGGACGCGGCGGTACCGGGACGCGGGCGGCCCCTGTCCCGCGCCCGGACCGCCACCCTGGTCTCCCTCGCCTCCGGCATGGCCGCCACCCTGCTCCTGCCGGCGGCCGGACTCGCCCGGGAGCCGGAGGCGTGGCGGTTGGCCTCGGGAGCGCTGGGGCTGGCCGCGTTCGCGCTGGTGCTGGCGGCGGCGCTGCGTACCGCGGTCACCCCCGCGCCGGCCGCCCGGATCCGCCGTCGGGTGCGGCTCGCGTACGCCGTCGTGGCGGTGCTCAGCGTGCCGCTCGTCGCGCCGGTCGCCGTCGGCGCGTGGCCGACCTGGGCGTGGCTGGGTGCCGCGCTCGTCGGCGGGGTGCCGTTCGTGGCCTCGCTCCGGCTGGTGGTCCCGGCGCTGGTCGTCGCCGTGGCGGTCGCCGGGGCCGTGGCCGCGGCGACCGGCACGCCGGTCGTCCGGTCCGTGCTGGTCACCGGAACCGTCGGTGCGGGCATGGCCGCGGTCAACGGCTTCCAGGTGTGGTTCTGGCAGCTGCTCGTGCGGGCCGGCCAGGGGCAGGCCGCCCAGGCCCGGCTGGCGGCGGCGCAGGAGCGGCTGCGCTTCGCCGCCGACGTGCACGACCTGCTCGGGCACCATCTGACGGTCATCGCCCTCAAGGCCGAGCTGGCGTCCCGTCTCGCGCCGACCGACCCCGCGCGGGCCGGGCGGGAGGCCGGTGAGGCCCAGCGCCTGGCCGCCACGGCCCTGGCCGAGCTGCGCCGCACCGTGCACGGGTACCGCCGTGTCGACCTCGCCGAGCAGCTCACGGCCGTGGCCGAGGTGCTCCGCTCGTCGGGCGTGCGATGCACGGTCCGGCCGCCGGCCGGTGCGGTGCCCGCGGAGGCGGCCACCCAGCTCGCGGCGGTGCTGCGCGAGGCCGGCACCAACGTGCTGCGACACAGTCGGGCCGACTGGTGCCGCATCGAGATCACCCAGGAGGACGACGTGGCGCGGATGACCGTGACCAACGACGGGGTGGCCGCCACGGCGGCACCGGACCGGCACAGCCACGGCCTGCGGGGCCTGGCCGACCGGCTGGCCGCGGCCGGCGGTGACCTGCGGACCCGATCCGTCGACGGTGTCTTCACCGTCGAGGCGACCGTACCGACCACCGCATGATCCGGGTCCTGCTCGCCGACGACGAGGAGCTGATCCGGACGGCCCTCGCGGCGCTGCTCGACCTGGAGGACGACCTGGAGGTCGTCGCGCAGGCCGCCGACGGCGCCGCCGCGGTGACCGCCGCCCTGGCCCACCGGCCCGACGTGGCCGTGGTCGACCTGTCGATGCCCGCCCGGGACGGCTTCGGGGTCGCCGCCGAGTTGGCCCGAGCCCTGCCGGCCTGCGCGGTGGTCATCCTCACCGGCCAGGGCCGCCCGCCGCACCTGGCCCGCGCGCTGACCGCCGGGGCGCGGGGGTTCCTGCCCAAGGGCGCACCCGGTGGCGCGCTCGCTGACGTGATCCGCCGGGTGCACTCCGGTGGCCGGTACGTCGATCCGTCGCTGGCCGCGGACGCGCTGCTCATCCCGCCGTGCCCGCTCACCCCGCGGGAGCTGGAGACGCTGCGTCTGGCGCAGGACGGTTCGCCGGCGGCGGCGATCGCCCGTCGGGCGCACCTGTCCACCGGCACGGTGCGCAACTACCTGGCGGCGGCGGTGCAGAAGCTCGGCGTGGACAACCGCGCCGAGGCGGTCCGTGCCGCCCGCGACGCGGGCTGGCTCTGACCACCGCGACCCGCGATTTCGCGATCCGGTCCGCCGGTCACCGGGCCGGTGCCAGGATGGACGGGTGCCAGCCCCGCCGACTCCCGGCGCGGGCCGACCTGACCCGGCAGGGGGAGAACGTGGGCGACGACAAGGAAATCCGGTCCTTCCGGCTGGACGTCCCGGACGAGGCGATCGACGACCTGCGTCGCCGGATCGTGGCCACGCGCTGGCCCAGCCGAGAGCTGGTCCCCGATCGCTCCCAGGGCGTGCAGTTGGCGACGGTTCAGGAGCTGGCCCGCTACTGGTCGACCGATCACGACTGGCGCGCGTTCGAGGCGAAGCTGAACGCCCTGCCGCAGTTCACGACCGACATCGACGGCGTCGAGATCCACTTCGTCCACGTGCGGTCACGGCACGAGAACGCCCTGCCGCTGATCATGACGCACGGCTGGCCCGGCTCGGTCGTCGAGCTGCTCGGGGTGGTCGGCCCGCTCACCGACCCGACCGCGCACGGCGGCACCGCCGAGGACGCATTCCACCTGGTGCTGCCGTCCTTGCCTGGCTACGGCTTCTCCGGCGAGCCCACCGAGCTCGGCTGGGAGAACGGCCGCATCGCAGGCGCGTGGGCGGAGCTGATGGACCGCCTCGGCTACACGCGCTACGTCGCCCAGGGCGGCGACGTGGGCGCCGCCGTCACGGACGCGATGGGCCGCCAGGGACCCGAGGGGTTGCTCGGCATCCACGTCAACCTGCTCGCCGGAGCGATCGGTCTCAAGGACAAACTGCCGGCGGAGTCCGAGCAGGAACGCGCGGCGCACGAGGCGCTCAACACGTTCACCACGGACGGCTTCGGCTACTTCCTGGAGCAGTCCACCCGGCCGCAGACCATCGGTTACTCCCTGCTGGACTCACCCGTCGGGTTGGCGGCCTGGATGCTCGACCACGACACGGACAGCTACTACAAGATGTCCCGCGCGTTCGTCGACGGCGAGCCGGTGGGCGGTCTGACCCGGGACAGCGTGGTCGACAACATCACGCTGTACTGGCTGACCGGCACCGGTGCCTCGGCCGCCCGGTGGTACTGGGAGTTCGGCCGATTCCAGGCGGCGTCCGCCGCGGCCGGACAGCCGCCTCCGGCGGTCTCGGTTCCGGTCGGCTTCACGACGTTTCCCGGCGAGATCTGGGCTGCCCCGCGCAGCTGGGCCGAGACGGTCTACCCCGGTCTCGCCTACTTCAACGAGGTCGACAGGGGCGGCCACTTCCCCGCCTGGGAGGAGCCCGACGTGTTCGCGGCCGAGGTGCGGGCCGCGTTCCGGCCGATGCGGACATCCTGAGCCCGCTCGGGGTCGCGGTGAGCAGCTTCTGACGGAAGGGCGGCCGCCGGCGGACAGCCCGGCGCTACCGTGGGCGGCGTGCGTACCGTCGAACTGGTCTGCTCGCCGGCACTGGAGGCGGCGGTACGCGCCGCGTGGGAGCGGCTGGCCGCGGCCGGCCTGCCGAGCCTTGCCGGCAACACCCATCCCACCAACCGTCCGCACCTGACCCTCGCGGCGGTGGACGACTTTCCGCCGGGAGCGGCGGCGCGGCTCGGCGCGCTCTTCGCCGAGGTGCTGCCGCTGCCGGTGAAGCTGGTCGATCTGCAGGTGCTGAACGGCAGCGCGCCCCTGGTGTGGTCGATCCGCCCGGATCCGTCGTTGACCGCGCTGCACGCCGCGGTGTGGGAGGTGCTGCGCGACGCGGACGGACACCATCCCTGGCACTCGCCCGGACGGTGGCGGCCACACATCAGCCTGGCGTTGCGGTTCCGAAACGCGGACGCGGCGCTGGCCCGGGCCGTTGTCGGTGCGGACGGTCCAGCGGGAAGCTTCGTGGCGGGCCGCACGTACCACAGCGTGGACCGCTCGGTGACCCCGCTGTGCTGAACCGGGGTGCCGCTCGCGGAAACGGCGACGGCGGTCACCGGGGCGGGCGCCGGAGCCGCCGGGCCGGGGGCGGACGGTCTACGACGCCTCGGTGATCGAGTTGCGGCCAATTCGATCTGTTGCGACGGCGTTCCGCGAGGTTTAATGCTCGGTAACTTGTGGCGCCAGTCACAGGGGAGGAGCCGCCGGCGATGCTGCGGGTGCGGAATCTCGAGGTCGTCTACGACGACGTGATGCTGGTCCTGCGCGGCCTCAGCATCACCGTCCCGCCGGGCGGGATCGTCGCGCTGCTCGGCGCGAACGGCGCCGGCAAGACCACGCTGCTGCGCGCGATCACCGGCCTGCTCGACATCCACCACGGCGAGGTCGTCCGGGGTGAGGTCACCCTGGACGGGGAGCCGGTGCACCGGCTCAAGCCGGCGGCGATCGTGCGCCGGGGTGTCGCCCAGGTGATGGAGGGGCGGCGGATCTTCGGCGAGCTGACCGTCGAGGAGAACCTGCGCCTCGGCGGGCACACCGACCCGCGGCGCGTAACGGGCCGGCTGGACGAGGTGTTCGACCTGTTCCCGGTGCTCGCGGAGCGGCGCCGCCGGGCGGCCGGTTACCTCTCCGGCGGCGAGCAGCAGATGCTGGCGATGGGCCGGGCACTGATGGCCGGGCCGCGCTACCTGCTGCTGGACGAGCCGAGCCTCGGCCTCGCGCCACGCCTGGTCGAGCAGATTCGTGAGCTGATCGTCCGGATCAACGCCGCCGGCACGGCCGTGCTGCTGGTCGAGCAGAACGCCACCATGGCGCTGTCCGTCGCCGCCCACGGCTACGTGCTGGAGACCGGCCGGGTGGTGCTGGACAAGCCGGCCGAGCAGTTGCTCGCCGACGACGACGTCCGCGAGTTCTACCTGGGACTGCACGCCGGCGGCGACGGGCACGCCCGCCGGTCGTTCCGGGACGTGAAGCACTACCGGCGACGGAAGCGGTGGTTGTCGTGACCGAGATCCTGCGCTTCGACGACGTCCGGCTCTCATTCGCCGGGGTCCGCGCGATTGACGGGGTGAGCTTCACGGTCGGCCGGAACGAGCTGTTCGCGGTGATCGGCCCGAACGGCGCCGGCAAGACCTCCATCTTCAACGTGCTCTCCGGGGTGTACCGGCCGCAGGCCGGACGGGTCGTCTTCGACGGCGTCGACCTGGTCGGCCGGCGGCCGCACGAGATCGCCGCGCTCGGGCTGGCCCGCACCTTCCAGAACGTCGAGCTGTTCGCCAACCTCACCGTCCTGGAGAACCTGCTGCTCGGCCGCCACCACCACCTCCGCTACGGCCCCCTCGCGGCGGTCCTGTGGCGGGGCCGGGCGCGGCGGGAGGAGTTGGCAGCGCGGGCCGCCGTCGAGGAGATCGTCGACTTCCTGGAGCTGGAGCAGTGGCGGCGGATGCCCGTCGGGCTGCTGCCGTACGGGGTGCAGAAGCGGGTGGAGCTGGGCCGGGCCCTGGCGATGGAACCGAAGCTGCTCCTGCTCGACGAGCCGGTGGGCGGGATGAACCTCGAGGAGACCGAGGACATGGCCCGGTACATCCTCGACGTCCGCGAGGAACTCGGCATCCCGATGGTGCTGGTCGAGCACGACATGGGCCTGGTGATGGACCTGGCCGACCGGGTGCTCGTCGTCGACTTCGGGCAGCCGGTGGCCACCGGCACCCCGGCGGAGGTCCAGACCCACCCGGACGTGCTCCGGGCCTACCTGGGGGAGGTGACAACAGCATGAGCGCCACCACGGCGCCGTCGGGCGCGACCGCCGTCGAGACCGCCGGCGCCGCCGCCACGACGATCGCCTCCCGCGTACGCGGACACGCGCGCGCCACCCCCCGCCGGGTCGCGATGCGGGAGAAGGTCCACGGCATCTGGGCGGAGGTCACCTGGGAGTCCTACTGGGACACCGTGCTGACCGTCGCGCACGGGCTGCTCGCCCTCGGGATCGCCCCCGGCGACCGGGTCGCCGTGCTGGCCGAGAACCGCCGCGAGTGGCTCTGGACCGACGTTGCCGCGGTCGCCGTCCGGGCCGCCACCGTCGGGCTGTACCCGACCAATCCCGCCGAGGAGGCCGGCTACCTGCTGGCCCACTCCGGCGCGCGGGTGCTCGTCGCCGAGGACCAGGAGCAGGTCGACAAGGCCCTGGCGGTGCTGGACGACTGCCCGCACCTGGAGAAGGTGGTGTACCTCGAGCCGCGCGGCGTCCGGGGCCGCTACGACCACCCGGCGCTGCTGGCCTGGGACGACCTGCTGGCGCTGGGCACCGCACACCGGGTCGCGCACCCCGGCGCGGTGGAGGAGTTGATGGCCGCGGCCACCGACGACGACCTGGCCACCCTCATCTACACCTCGGGCACCACCGGCCGCCCGAAGGGCGCGATGCTGACCAACGCCAACGTGGACTTCGCCGTGCGTACGGTCACCGAGGGTGGAGGCCTGGCCGACCCGCCGCCCGGTCCGGACGACCTGACCCTGTCGTACCTGCCGCTGTGCCACGTCGCCGAGCGGGTCTTCACCACCTGGAGCAACGCGGGCGCGGGTGTGCAGGTCGCGTTCGCCGAGTCGATCGCCACCGTGCCGGCGAACCTGCGCGAGGTGCAGCCCACCCTGCTGTTCGGGGTGCCCCGGATCTGGGAGAAGGTGCTGGCCACGGTCACCACCCGGGTGGCGACGGCGTCCCCGCTCAAGCGGGCCGTGGCCCGGTTCTGGCTGCGGGTCTCCGACCGGATCGGCGCCCGGCTCGTCGCCACCGGCGGCCGGCACACGGCGGCCACCCGGCTGGCGTACGCCCTGGGGTGGGTCTTCTGCTACCGGGCGCTGCGCGAACGGATCGGCGTGGGCAAGGTGCGCTACGCCGCCTCGGGCGCGGCCCCGATCGCCCCCGAGGTGCTGCGCTTCTTCATGGGCATCGGCGTGCCGATGCACGAGGTGTACGGCATGACGGAGAACTCCGCCATCGCCACCGGCAACCGCCCGGGCCGGGTGAAGCTCGGCACCGTCGGCGAGCCGCAGGAGGGTGTGGAGCTGCGGATCGACGAGGCGACCGGGGAGATCCTCACCCGCCATCCGGGGGTGTTCGCGGGCTACCGGGACGACCCGGAGGCCACCGCCGCCGTGCGGGAGCCGGACGGCTGGCTGCACACCGGCGACGTGGGGGAGTGGGTCGACGGCACCCACGTGCGGATCACCGGCCGGGCGAAGGACATCATGATCACCGCCGGGGGGAAGAACATCGGTCCGGCGGGGATCGAGAACGAGCTGAAGACCTCCCCGTACGTCAAGGAGGCGGTGCTGGTCGGCGACCGGCGCCCGTACCTGGTGGCGCTCATCGGCATCGAGGTCGACACCGTGGGGCAGTGGGCGCAGGCGCGGCGGCTGCCGTACACCACCTACCGCGACCTGACCGGCAAGCCGGAGGTGGTGGAGCTGGTCCGGTCGGTGGTCGACGAGGTCAACCGCCGGCACCCGCCGGTGGAGCAGATCAAGCGGTTCCGGCTGCTGCCCCGGGAGCTCGACCAGGACGACGGGGAGCTGACCGCCACCCAGAAGGTCCGCCGGGAGGCCGTCACCCGGGCCTTCGCCGACCTGGTCGACGAGCTCTACGCATCCGGGGGTGACCGGTGACCGAGCTGATCGAGAGCCTGCTGCGTGGGCTCGGCACCGGCAGTGTCTACGCCCTGCTCGCCCTCGGCTTCGTCATCATCTACAAGGCCACCCGGGTCATCAGCTTCGCCCAGCCGGCGTTCATGCTCGCCGGGGTCGTCGCGGTCACCTACCTCACCCCGGCGGTCGGCTTCTGGGCGGCGGTGCCCCTCGCGGCGGTCGGTACCGGGCTGCTCGCCCTCGGCGTGGAACGCACCGCCGTCCGTCCGATGGTGGGTCGTCCGGCGTTCGTCGTCGCCATCATCACCCTCGGCGTGGACGTCGCGGTGCGGGTCGTGGTCAACGCCTTCATCGGCCTGGACGTCCGACACGTCGGCGACCCGTGGGGGCTGCGCACCCTCACCATCGGCCCGGTGGAGGTGCAGCAGCGGCACCTCGCCGCCGTCGTGGCCGCCGGGCTGCTCGTCGCCGGGCTGTTCGCGTTCTTCCGGTTCACCCGCACCGGTCTGGCGATGCGCGCCGCCGCCCTGGACCAGGAGGCCGCCCTCGCCCACGGCGTCTCGGTCGGCGCGGTCTTCGCGATCAGCTGGGCGCTGGCCGGTGGGCTGGCCGCCGTCGCCGGGACCTTCGCCGCCGCCGGCGGCAGCGTCGACGGGGCACTGTGGCTGATCGCGCTGACCGCCCTGCCGGTGATCATCCTCGGCGGGCTGGACTCGCTGCCCGGCGCGGTGGTCGGCGGCCTCGCCGTGGGTGTGCTTCAGGAGGTGACCGCCACGTACGCCAACGACGTCGCCTGGCTCGGCGGCAACGTCTCGGTCATCACCCCGTACGTGCTGATGCTGGTCGTGCTGCTGGTACGCCCGTACGGGCTGTTCGGGACCCGGGAGGTGGAACGCGTATGAGGGGCAGACCCCTGCTGCGCACGTCGTACGCGCAGGACCTCGCCCTGCTCGACACCCCGGCGAAACGGTGGTGGACGGCGGCGCTGCTGGTGCTGGCGTGCGCGCTGCCGTTCCTGCTCGCCGACGACCTGCTGCAACTGCTCGCGGTGTGCTGCGTGGCCGCGATCGGGGCGATCGGTCTCGGCCTGGTCACCGGGTACGCCGGCCAGGTCTCGCTGGGGCACGCGTTCTTCCTCGGCATCGGGGCGTACACCGCGGCGGCCCTCAGCGGCGACCCGGACGGGCGGGTGATCGGCCTCGGTGTCACCGACATCGCGCTGTGGTTGCCCGCCGCGGGCCTCGTCGCGGCGCTCGCCGGGGTGCTCGTCGCCCCGCTGGCCACCCGGCTGCGCGGGCTCTACCTCGCCATCGTCACCCTCGGTCTGGTCTTCATCGGCCAGCACGTCTTCAACGAGTGGTCGGCGCTGACCGGCGGCGCGGGAGTCGGCCGGCCGGCGGCCACCCTGGAGTTCCTCGGCCGGCCGCTCGCGGTCACCGACGGCGTCGCCACCCGCGACCAGAAGCTGTTCTGGCTGATGCTGGCCCTGCTGATCGTCTTCGCGGTCGCCGCCCGCAACCTCGCCCGGTCCCGCATCGGCCGGGCGTTCACCGCCATCCGGGACCGGGACATCGCCGCCGGGGTGATCGGGGTGAACCTGCCCCGCTACAAGACCCTCGCCTTCGCCGTCTCGTCCTTCTACGCCGGGTGCGCGGGGGCACTCCTCTACACCGTCACCGGGTTCTTCGACCCGGGGTCGTTCAGCCTGCTGCTCTCGGTGCAGTACATCGCCATGGTCCTGATCGGCGGCGCGGGCACCATCTCCGGCGCCATCGCCGGGGCGTTCTTCATCACCCTGCTGCCCCGGCTCACCCGGGAACTGCAGGCGTGGGTGCCGTTCGTCAGCACCCAGCCGAACGAGGTGCCGAACGTCTTCCAGGTGGAGACGATCCTCTACGGCGTACTCATCATCGTCTTCCTCATCTTCGAACCACGCGGGCTGTTCGGCCTCTGGGTCCGGGCCCGCACCTACTGGAAGGCGTGGCCGTTCTCCTACTGACACAAGTGAGGAAGCGATGGGAAGACCGACGTCACGGATCGCGCTCTCCGCGGCCGTGGTTCTGCTGGCCGGCACCCTCACCGCCTGCCGGGGCGGTGACACCACCACCGACGCCTCCGGGCTCAAGACCGACGTGGGCGTGACCTCCGAGCCCTGCCCGGAGGCGGTCGACAAGAACAAGGGATGCATCTACCTCGGCATCATCTCCGACCTCACCGAGGGGCCGTTCCGGGCCCTCGCGGTGCCGATCACCGACGCGCAGAAGGCGTTCTGGAAGCGGGTCAACACGGCCGGCGGCATCGGCGACTACGAGGTGGACGTGACCCGCTACGTGCGGGACAACAAGTACAACCCGCAGACCCACAACCAGGTCTACCAGGAGATCAAGCCGAACGTGCTGGCGCTCGCCCAGAGCCTCGGCTCACCCACCACCGGCGCGATCCTCGGTGACATGAAGGCCAGCAACGTCATCGCCGCACCGGCGGCCTGGACCTCCGGCTACGCGTTCGAGGACGTGATCGTCGAGTCCGGTGCCAACTACTGCGTCGAGTCGATGAACGCGCTGGACTACGCCCGTGAGGCGTACTCCCCGAAGTCGGTGATGGCGGTGCACCTGGCCGGCGACTACGGTGACGACGCCGCGGCCGGGGTCAAGCTGGCCGCGCAGGCGCTCGGTATGACCTTCACCGATGTCAAGACCGACTCCGGCGCGGACAAGCAGGCCGGCGCGATCCAGGCGATCCTCGCCGGGAAGCCGGATCTGGTGGTGCTCACCATGGGCCCGGCGGACGCCGCGACCATCGTCGGCCAGGCCGCCGCCCGCGGCTTCGCCGGCCGGTTCATCGGCACCAGCCCCACCTGGAACCCGGCGCTGCTGCAGAGCCCGGCCGCCCCCGCGTTGCTGGCGAAGTACGAGCAGACCGCGCCGTGGAACACCTGGACCACGGACACCCCGGGGCACAAGGCGCTGCGGGAGGCCCTGCCCGGGGTCACCCCGAACGACGGCTACACCTCCGGCTGGGTCTGGTCGTACCCGCTGAAGGCGGCGCTGGCCAAGGCGGTCGCCGACGGTGACCTGACCCGGGCCGGCCTGGTGAAGGCGGTGAAGTCGCTGACCAGCGTGGACTACGAGGGCATGTTGCCCTCCGGTGCCGGCAACTACGCGGCCGGGCCGAACGACGGCGCCGTCCGCGTGACCGCCATCTACAAGCCCGACAAGGCGTCCCCGACCGGGGTGAGCCAGGTCCGCGACCTGTTCACCGGCCCGACGGCGAAGGCGTACACCCTGGACGGCCCCTGCTACGAGAAGCTCTGATCCGTTAAGAAGGGCCCCCGGTACAACGCGAGGCGTTAACCGGGGGCCCTTCCTTTCACCTCAGCGGTAGAAGCGGAGGTAGTCGAACTCCGCCGTCACCGGGGGTTCGGCGCCGCCGTGCGCGACGAGGCCGATCCGGGGCGTGGTGTCGGCCGGGAAGGTCCACACACCGCCCCACGTCCAGGTCCGGCCGTCCCGGCTGGAGCCGGCCCGGAACTCGTGCTCGCCGGTGGCCGGGTCGACCCGGTGCGCCAGCCGCAGCCACGTGGTGGTCGCCGGGGTGCCGACGATGTTGCCGCCGTACACCGGCTGCCCGGCGAAGGGCAGCTCGTAGCCGTACTCGACCTGGCGGGTGTTCCAGATCGCCACCTGGGCCAGCCGGGCGAACCGGTCGTCGTCCACGTACGCCACCAGACCGGCCTGCTGGTAGTTGCGGACGGTCTCCTCACCCAGGTCGAGGGTCACCTTCGTCTCGACCACGTAGTCGCCGGTCGGGGCGTCGCGCAGCAGCACCCCGGCGGTGTTGCCGGTGCCGGTCAGGTCGGCGCCCTGCACCGGCCAGTTCAGCGACCCGCCGGACACGGTGGCCGCCGGATCCTCACGGACCCACGTCCAGTCGGCGTCGAGGCCGTCGGCGAACTCGTCGGAGTACGCCGGAAGCGGCGCGCCGACGCGCGGCTGCGGCACGGCCCGCCGGACCGGCTGGTAGAGCCGGGCGAGGCTGACGTTGTCGAACTCGGCGTCGCCGCCGGCCGCGGTCAGCGCCAGCCGCCCGGCCACCGGCCGGTCCAGCCGCAGCGACACCACGGCCAACTGGTCACCGAGGCGTGCCGGGCTGAGTTCCGCGGTGAGGGTCCGGCCGCGTACCTCGACGGCGAGGTTGACCGGGTCGGCCGGGTCGTAGCCGGCGGGCAGCGGCGCGGACGCGGTGCGCGCGCCGTCCCGGGCGACCAGGCGCCCGGCGGCCACGTCCACCCGGACCTCGACCCGCCCGCCGAGGGTGAGCCCGGCGCGGGTCGCGGCGGCCGGCCGCAGGTCGGCCTCGGCCCGCACGTCGCCACCGAGGGCGGTACGCGCCTGCAGCGTCCCGGTCCCGACCAGTCGTCCTTCGGCGACCCGCCAGTCACCGGCGTCCCGCCACCGGTCGAGGCCGGCGGCGAACTGCTCGTCGACGCGCCCGGTGGTCACCGGGGCGCGGCGGGTGCCCTCGGACGGGCCGGCCCCGGCGTTGACGGTGGGCCAGCCGTCGATCCAGTCGAGCCGGTCCAGCAGCATCGGCCGCTCGTTGATGCCGAACGGCTCGTCCAGGTACGGGTCGGCGCGGTCGATGCCGTGGTAGACGATCCAGTCCTGGCCGGACAGGTCGGTGAGGAACCCGTTGTGGCCCACCCCGATCCAGCGGTTGCCGTTCTGGGTGAGCACCGGGGTGCCGCCGGCCCGGGACGCGGTCAGCGGGATCCCGTCGAGGTCGACGAACGGGCCCTTCGGGCTGCGCGACCGGCCGACGTGGACGGAGTAGCCGGTGGCCGGTCCGGCGCAGCAGTTCGCGGTCGAGGCGAAGAGGTAGTACCAGCCGCCGCGGCGCAGCACGTAGCTGCCCTCGAACTTGTTGTCGATCGCCACCAGGGTGGGCTCGCCGACCGCGCGCAGTCCGTCCGGGGACAGGGCGGTCACCGAGATGCCGCCGTAGTAGCTGCCGTAGTACAGGTAGTGGGTGCCGTCGACGTCGGTGAACTGGGACGGGTCGATGGTCCACAGCCACCCGCCACCCCCGCCCGGGCGCGGCGCCACGACCGGCTCGTCGGAGAACGTCCACGGGCCGGTGGGGGAGGGGGCGGTGGCCGCGCCGACGGCGAAGTCGCCACCCTCCGGCGAGACGGTGGTGTCGGTGACGGTCACGTACATGACCCACCGGTCGCCGACCCGGCGGACGTCGGGGGCCCAGAAGCCGGCGCCGGGTGCCGCGTAGGACGGGCGCTGGTCGGGGCCGAACGCGTCCCCGACGTACGTCCACTCGACCAGATCGGTCGACCGGGCCGTGGGCACGCGGTGGAACACTCCCTCGCCCTCGCGCAGCGGGTCGGTGGTGCCGTACGCGTACCAGAAGCCGTCCTCGCCGCGCACGATCACGGGGTCGGCGAAGGTGTCGGCGAAGTCGGCGGAGATCGGGTTGCGGTAGCGGGGATCGGGGTCGGCGGTGGCCGGCGCGGACGCCGTGCCGGCCAACAGCAGACCGAGCACGGCGGCGATCGCGCCGCCGCGGCGGAGGTGTCCCATCTGACCTGCCTCGGGTGGGGGACGGTGGTGGACGAGCACTGTGTCCGTTTCTACAACGTTGGATACAACGTTGTAAAGACCGTTGGCGATGTCGTTCAACCACGGGGTGCGGGCGGACCGGCCGGGACGTGCCAGCATGGGCGGATGAGTTCCGTTGTCGGCGGTGGGCCGGAGCTGGCCCGGCTCGCCGCGCTGCTCGCCGACGACACACGGGCCCGGATGTGCCTGGCGCTGCTCGACGGCCGGGCGTGGACCGCCGGGGAGCTGGCCCGGCTGGCCGGCGTCGCCCCGTCCACCGCGAGCGACCACCTGAGCCGCCTGGTGCGGGGCGGGCTGCTCGCCGAGGAGCGACAGGGGCGGCACCGCTACCTGCGGCTCGCCGGCCCGGCGGTGGCGCAGCTGATCGAGGACCTCGCCGGACACGCGCCGTCGTCGCGTACGCCGGCCCGCTCCCTGCGCGCCGCCCGCGCCGACGCCGCCCTCGCGTACGCCCGCACCTGCTACGACCACCTGGCCGGGCGGCTCGCGGTGCTGGTCCGCGACGCGATGCTCACCCGGCGGCTCCTCGACGACACCGCCGGTCTGGCGGTCACCCCGGCCGGCCGGGACTGGCTCACCGCGCTGGCCGTGCCGGTCGACCTGCCGCCCGGTCGCCGTCCCCTGGTGCGGGACTGTCTGGACTGGACCGAACGTCGCCCGCACCTGGCCGGAGCCGTCGGGGCCGGACTCTGCCGTCGCCTGGTCGACCTCGGCTGGCTCGTCCCGGGCACCGGCCGGGCGGTCCGGCTGACCCCGGCCGGTGGACCGGCACTGGCCGCAGCCCTGGACGTCGACCCCGCCCACCTAGCTCCGCCCCCGCCGCCCGCCCCCAACAGCGGGCGTGCCTGACCCCCCGTTGATCATGAGGTTAGCGGGGTGAGATGTCCGTTTCGAACCCGATAACCTCATGATCAACGCAGGGTGGGGCCCTGCGGGGCCAATAGTTCGGTGTGCGCCGAACGGTGCGGGTCCTACCGTCTGGCGGTGACCGTCGAGATTCCACCCGCACCGGACACGCCACCGTGCGGTCCGCCCACGTTCGCGTCCGACGGCGGCTGGACGGTGACCCGCCACGCCGACGTCCGCGCCGTCCTGCTCGACCCGGCCTGCCGGGTGCCGGTCGCCGGCGGCGGCCCGCCCGGGACCCTGGCCGGGCTGCGGGGGCTGGTCAGCCGGTTCAGCGACACCGACCGGCACCCGGCCCGGCGGGCGCTCGGGGTCGCGGCCCTCGCCCCGCTCGACCCCGACGACCTCCGCCACGAGGCGGCCCGGGAGACCTCCGCCGCCCTGGACCGGGCCGGTGGCCGCGTCGACGTGACGGGCGCGCTGGCGCGGCGCGTACCGCTGCGGGTGCTGGCGGCCCGCCTCGGCCTTGCCGATCCCGACGCCGCCGTGCCGGCGGTGGCCGCGGTCGCCGCCGCGTGGCACCCGGGGGCCGACCGGACGCGCGTCGTGGCGGCGGACCGCGCCGTGGAGGTGCTGTCGACGATGGCCCCGGCCGGGACGCCGGAGGAGCGGGCGAACCGGCTCGGCCTGCTGGTGCAGGCCTGTGACGCCACCGCCGGCCTGATCGGGTCCGCGGTCCGGCACGGGCTGGCGCTGCCACCTGCCGTGTCGACCGCCGACCTGCTCGCCGAGGTGCTCCGGCTCGATCCGCCGGTGCGCGGCACCCGCCGGGTGGTCACGGCCGCGACGCGGGTCGCTGGCCGCGACCTCGCCGTCGGCGATCCGGTGCTGCTGCGCTTCGACGCGGCGAACCGGGACCCCGTGGTCGTCGCCGACCCGGACCGCCTACGACCCGGACGGCCCGACGGCACCCTCACCTTCGGCGCCGGACCACGCGGTTGCCCCGGTACGCGTCTCGCGTCGGCGCTGGCCGCCGGGGTGGTGTCGGTGCTGCGGAGCCGCTGCCGGCTGGTCCACGACCCGGGGGACCACGAACCGCACCCGCTGCTGCGGGTTCCGCGCCGCATCGACCTCGCAGTCCACGGACCGAGGTCGGGCGACGGGCCGCAGACCGGCAGGACCGTGGAGGTGCTCCGGTGACCGACCGCTACGCCGCCTTCCACGCCCTGCACCACGGCGACCCGCCGCTGTTGCTGCCGAACGCCTGGGACCACGCGAGCGCCGCCGCGTTCACCGCCCGTGGCCACCCGGCGGTCGGCACGACGAGTCTCGGCGTCGCCGCGGCCGCCGGCCTGCCCGACGCGGCCGGCGTCCTGCGCGCGGAGAACCTCCGCCTGGCCCGGCTGCTGCGCCCGCTGCCGGTGCTGCTGACCGTCGACGTGGAGGGTGGCTGCTCCGACGATCCGGCGGCCGTCGCGGACCTGGTCGCCGAACTGGCCGACCTGGGCGTGGTCGGCGTCAACATCGAGGACGGCCACCCCGACGGCGGACTCGCCCCGTCGGAGCTGACGGCGGCGAAGGTGGCGGCGGTCCGGGCGGCCGTGCCGGGGCTGTTCGTCAACGCCCGCACCGACGCCTGGTGGCTCGCCGTTCCCGACCCGTTGCCGGAGGCGCGGCGCCGGGCACGCGCGTACCGGGACGCGGGAGCGGACGGCATCTTCGTGCCCGGCGTGCCGGACGCGGCCACGGTCGCCGCCGTCGTCGACGCGGTCGACGTCCCGGTGAACGTGCTCCATCGCCCCGGCGGACCCACCCTCGCCGAGCTGCGGGATCTCGGCGTGGCGCGGGTGAGCACCGGCTCCCTGCTCTACCGGGCCGCGCTGGGCGCCGCCCTGGCCGCCCTCGACGAGGCCGCGTCCGCTGCCGGCCCGGGTGCCGCCGATCCGCCCTCGTACGCGGAGGTGCAGCGCCTGAGCGGGCTGTCCGGTCGCGGCCCGGCTGCCGCTCCTGGCGGCGTTCGGGGGAGATAGGAGGATTGTTCGGACTTCTCCCGGCTCGCGCGTTTACGGTGTCGTCAGGGCGATGCACCACCGTGACGTCGTGACGGGAGAGAGGACCCGACCATGCGAGTGCCCAGTCGAAGCCCGGGACAGCCGCCCGGTCCTCCTGTCTCCCCGGCGGCGCCGGCCCGCCGCCGGGCCCCCTCCGCCCTGCCCCGCCGGACCGCGGCCCCGGCGCCGGACCTCGACGCGTACCGGGCCGCCGTCGCCGACCTGCTGATCGAGGTCGGTGCCCTGGCCGGAGCGCCCAGCACCGCCGCACGGCAGATGCTGGTGGACGACCGGCTGCGGGACCCGGCGATCGCCGCCGTCCTTGACGCCACCGCGCAGGGGCTCGTCGGCGCCCGGGAGACGCTGCTGCTGGAGATGGCCCGCTACCAGCCCAACGAGCGCAGCTCCGCGGCCGACCTGACGGCCCTCGTCCGGATCTACCTGCTCTCCCGGATCGACGTGATGTGGTGGCGGGACACCCCCACGTACCGCACCGACGGCCAGGTCAACGCCAGCACCGACCTGGTCGACCTGGAGTGGCTGCGCCGGCGCGACCTGCTGCGCTTCCGCTACACCGAGCAGCCCGCCACCGTACTCGGGCGCGGGCTGCGGGCGGTGGGCCGGCGGCTGCGCCCGGACGCCACCCCGCGTACCGCCGGGCTGATGTTCCGCCGGACCCGCCGGGAGGTCGTGGCGCTGCTCAACGACATCGGCCGGGAGTTCGCCGCCGCCACCGGACCCGGCACCCCGCCGCTGTGGGTGACCAGCCTCGTCCGCAGCGCCGAGCACCAGCACCGGCTGCGCCGGCTGGGGTACGCGGCGATGGTGCCCAGCGGGCACTGCCTCGGCTGGGCGGTGGACGTGGAGATGGCCTGGTTCACCCGGTTCGGTGCGCGGGACGTCCTCGCCGAGATTCTGCTCGCCCGCCAGCGGGCCGGCGAGGTCAACGTCGTCGACGAGGGGCAGGCGTGGCACCTGTGTGTCGCGCCGGCCGCCCGCAAGCGGCTGCGCGGGGCGTACGAAGCCGAGATGGGGGTCTGAGCGCATGTGCGGCATCGCGGTGAGCCTCGGACCCGAGGCCGACCCGGTGGTCTTCCGTCGGATGCTCGCCACCCTGGCTCCCCGCGGCGAGGTCACCGAGACCCGGTACGAGACCGGCCTGCTGACCGGCGTACGCCGCTTGCGGGTGGTGGACCGCGATCGCGCGGTGCAGCCGTGGGTCTCCGACGACGAGCGCTGGCTGCTCTGCTACAACGGCGAGGTCTTCAACCACCACGAGCTGCGGGCGGAGCTGACCCGGCTCGGGCACCGGTTCCGGAGCGCCAGCGACACCGAGGTGGTGCTGGCCGCGTACCTGCGGTGGGGCGAGGACATGGTCACCCGCCTGCGGGGCGAGTACGCCTTCGCGATCGTGGAGCGGGCCACCGGCCGGGCGTACCTGGTGCGTGACCCGCTCGGCGTCAAGCCGCTGTACTGGTCCCGCACCCCCGGCTGCCTGCACCTCGCCAGCGAGGTCAAGGCGCTGGTCGGGTACGGCGTGCCGGTCGCCGAGGTGCCGCCCGGCCACCACGGCTGGGCCGAGGCGGACGGGCCGGTGCGGCTGCGCCCGTACGTCGACCTGCTCACCCTCGGCGCGGGGCTGCCGGTGGTGGACGACCCGGACGAGGCCGCCCTGCTCGTCCGTGCCGCCCTCACCGACAGCATCCGCATGCGGGTGGACACCGACCTCACCGTCGGGGTGATCCTGTCCGGGGGGCTGGACAGCTCGCTGGCCCTGCTGCACGTCAAGGAGATGCACCCGGACTGCGTGGCGGTCACCGTCGGTGTGCCGGACAGCCCCGACGTCGCGTACGCCCGGCGGCTGGCGCGGGACCTCCGTGTGCCGCACGAGGTGGTCGAGCTGCGCCCGCGCGACATCCGGCGGGCCGACGTCCGGGAGGCGATCCGGATCTCCGAGCTGACCGAGTACGGCGACATCATCAACGCCGTGGTCTCGGTGCCGCTCTTCCGGCGCCTTCACGAGTTGGGCGTGAAGGTGGTGCTCACCGGGGACGGGTCGGACGAGCTGTTCGGCGGCTACCCCATGTACCACCGGGTCGGCCCCGAGGCGTCCCGCCGGCTCTTCCTCCACAAGATCCGCAACCTCTGCCGTACGGAGTTGCAGCGGGTCGACCGGACCAGCATGGCGTACGGGGTGGAGGCCCGGGTGCCGTTCCTCGACCTCAGCGTGGTCGAGCTGGCGATGCGGCTCTCGCTCGGGCTGACGATGCGGGCCGGCCAGGAGAAGTGGATCGTCCGCCGGGCGTTCGCCGACGTGCTGCCCGACTACATCCGCCGCCGGCCGAAGAACCCGATGTCGTACTCCTCCGGCCTGCACGAGCGGGCCCGGCTCTACAAGCCGCTGTTCGCCCGGCTGCACCGCTCGTTCGGCTACGACCTGCTCGAACCGGTGCGGCGCGACTTCGACAGCGTGCTCACCCGCTGCGGCAACGACCTGGACCGGGCGCTGGCCGCCGGCCGTACCCGACCGGACTACACGGTGCTGGAGCACGCCCGGGACCTGGTCGGCGCGGCGAAGTGGAACGCCGCACCGATGGTCCGCCGGCTGGTCGGTCCGCGCCGGACCGACGGCGACAACGCCCCACTACCCGGCTGACCGTCTCCCCGGTGCCCCGGTGCCGCCGCAGTTTCACGGAAAGAGTGGCCATCCGGCGCGGAATGGCCACACTTTCCGTGAAAGAGGGCGCAGGTCGGGGGCGGGATCAGGAGGCGGGGTCGGCGGTGGTGGCGGCCCGGATGCGGGACACGAGTTGCTCCAGGGCGGCCACCTCGACGCGCAGCGCCGCGCGGCCCTGCCGCGTGAGCTTCAGCCAGGTGCACGGTCGGCGGCCCTCGTAGCCCTTGGTCACCTGGAGCAGCCCGGCGTCCTCAAGGATCCGCAGGTGCCGGTTGAGGTTGCCGTCGGTGAGACCCAACTCGTCGCGCAGCGTGGCGAAACGGCACTCGGGGATCTCGCTCAGCACGGTGAGGATGCCGAGCCGGACCCGCTGGTGCACGACGTCGTCCAGCGCCGTCGCGGGGTGCGGGACCGGCGCCTCGCTCATGCCCCGGACCGGCGGGCCGACACGAGACGGACCGTGGCGACGGCGAGCAGTGGCAGGGCCATCAGGACAAGATAGTGGCCCGGACGCCACGCGAGCTGGCCACCACCGCCGGAGCCGCCGATCATCCAGCCCGGCACGGTGCCCAGCGGAAAGGTGGTGCACAGCCAGGCTGCCAGCGCGACGATCCAGGCGCCGGCGATCACCAGGCCCCAGCTGCGTTCCACCCACCCGAGCGCGACGGCCATCGCGGCCGGGGCCAGCAGTGGGGTCAGCAGTCCGGGCCAGAAGGGGCCCGAGAGCAGGACGAGGGTGTCCGGTGGCGGTGAGGTGGGCACCGCGGCGATGACCGCCAGCAGGACCAGCACGCCCAGGCCGGTGCCGGCGAAGGCCGGCCACGGGACCCGGACACCGAGCCGCCGGGCCCGCTGCCGATACCACCACGCCGTGCCGGCGAGGAGCACCGGCACACCCAGGAACCAGAACAGGTAGGACGCGACGGGCGACCGCTGCTGGTCGGGGAGCCCCGCCCAGTAGGGGTGCTCGCCCTCGATCGCCGACAGCTGGGAGAAGGGGGACCGATAGAGCGCCGAACTGGCCAGCAGCAGCAGTGCGATGCCGGCGGCGGGCAGCCAGGCGCCCCCGCGGGCCCGGCGCGCGCTGCGGTCGCGGAGCCGGTCGAGCTGCGCGAGCGTCTGTTCGGCCTCGGTGGTGCGGTCGCGCTCCATCGGCGTCTCCACTCTGTGGCTGCGATAACTCTGCGAAGCAAAGTCTAGGGCGCATGGCAGGCCGTCCACAAGGCGCGAACGGGTCTCGCCGCCGACCGCTCCGTCCGCCTCGCGCGCGTGCCGGACAGCGGCCGGGGTAAGACCGGGGGCATGGCGGGACTGGACGTGATGGTGGTCGGTCAGGTGGCGCGGGACCTCGTCCTGCTGGTCGACGAGGTGCCCGACGCCGGCGGCAGCGCACCGGTGCGGCGTCGCCGGGAGATGCTGGGCGGCAAGGGCGCCAACCAGGCGGTCGGGCTGGCCCAGCTCGGCGCCACGGTCGGCCTGCTCGGCGTGGTGGGCGACGACGAGGTGACCGACCGGCTGCTGGCGCAGGCACGAGCGGACGGGATCGACGTGGACCCGGTGGTGCGCCGACCCGGCACGCCGACCGGGTTGATCGTGGACGTGGTCGACGCCGAGGGCCACTGGCGCTACCTGGAGGACCTGCCCGGGGCGACCCTGCTCGGCGTCGACGACGTGACCCGCAGCGCCGACGCGCTGCGCGCCGCCCGCGCCGTGCTGGTCCAGCTCCAGCAGCCGGTGCCGGCCGCCCTGACCGCGGCCCGGGCCGCCCGTCGCGCCGACGGGCTGGTGGTGCTCGACGGCGCCCCGGGCGTCCACCCCGGCGCCGACGAACTGCTCGCCGTCGCCGACGTGCTGCGCGCGGACGCGCAGGAGGCCGGACTGCTCACCGGCGACGCGCCACGCGACGCCGACGCCGGTCTCGCCGCCGCCCGGACGTTGCGGCGACGCGGCCCCTCGGTGGTCGCCGTCGAGGTGGCCGGCGCCGGCAACGCGTTCGCCTGGCCCGACGGCGAGTTGTTCGTGCCGTTGAGCGAGACACCCACCGTGGACAGCACCGGCGCGGGGGACGCCTTCGTCGCCGCGCTCACCCTCGGCCTGCTGCGGCACGAGCCGCACGAGCGCGTGGCCCGGTACGCCGTCGCCGCCGCCGGCGCGACCGTCGGGCACCCGGGTGGCCGCCCGGCCCTCACCCGTCGGGCGATCACCGAGCAGCTCGACCGGATCCCCGCCGGCTGACCGTACCGCTGCCGCTGCCGCTGCCGCTGCCGCTGCCGCTGCCGGTCCCGGCGGCGCTGCCGCTTCCGGCGCCGGTCAGCCGGAGAAGCGCCCGGCGGCCGGACCGTCCAGCCGGCCCGCCGGCAGCCGGCGCCCGCACAGCACGAGCAACAGGTCCTGGGCCCGTCCCCGGACCGGGTCACCCGCGCCGTACGACCAGTCCAGGTCCGTCGCGCGTAGCTCGACACCGGTCAGGTCGGTGCCGAAGAACGCGATGTTCCTCGGCCGCATCCCGGCCAGCACCATGGCGACCCGTTCCGTGGGCACCCGGCGGTCCAGCCCGGCGCCCACCGTGATGTCGAGCCCGTGGATCACGTCGTGCGCGAGGGCACCGTGGGGACCGCCCCCCGGAGGCGTCCACGGATGCGTCGCGTTGTCGCGCAGCGCGGCGAGCAGTCGCTCGGGCGGCAGTGCGGCGGCGTCCCGACGTGCGGTCCGGTCGGCCATGCGGTTGATGCTGCCGCGGGCCTTCGCCAGGTCGAGCACCGTCCGTGCCAGTGAGGTGCGGAACGGCATGGTGGTGTGGGCGACCACCTCCCGCACCCGCCAGCCGTCGCACAACGTGGGCGCGTCCCACTGCCACGGCTCCAGGCCGGCGAGCAGGTCCGCCTGGTCCCGGCGCTCCGCCGCCACCGCCGCCCGTACGTCCTCGGTCATGGTCTTTCCCTCCGGTGGGCGGGGCGCGGCGTGTCCGCGCCCCCGGAAGGGATACGAGCCGCGTGCCGGAAACCCATCGGTCGTCGGTGGAGTGCGTATGGTCGAGCGGTGACCGTGGCGTCGACGGACGAGACCGTCTCCCGGCTGGAGCCGTTCCGAAACGAGTTGACCGGCTACTGCTACCGCATGCTGGGTTCCGGCTTCGAGGCCGAGGACGCGGTGCAGGAGACGCTGCTGCGGGCGTGGCGGTCGTACGACCGCTACGACGCGAGCCAGGCGTCGCTGCGGACGTGGCTCTACCGGATCGCGACGAACGTCTGCCTGGACCTGCTCCGGGGCGCCCGGCGACGGGCGCTGCCGATGGACCTCGGTGCACCGGCGCTCGCCGGTCCGGGCCTCGGCGAGCCGGTGTCGGAGTGGGTCCTCGTGCAGCCGGTGCCCGAGTCGCTGGTGCTGCCCGCCGCCGCCGACCCGGCGGAGCAGGCCGTACGACGGGAGACGGTCCGCCTGGCGTTCGTCGCTGCCCTCCAGCACCTGCCGCCCCGGCAGCGGGCGGTCCTGATCCTGCGGGACGTCCTGTGCTGGACCACCGAGGAGGTGGCCGACCTGCTGGACACTAGCCTCCCCGCGGTGACCAGCGCCCTGCAGCGGGCCCGGACCACCCTCCGGACGGTGGAGGTGCCGCCCGGAGAACCCTGGCGCCCGTCCGACCCGGACCAGCGCGACCTGCTCGCCCGCTACTGCGCGGCGTTCGAACGCCATGACGTCGCCGCCCTGGTGGCCCTGCTGCACGAGGACGCGACGATGTCGATGCCGCCCTTCCGGTGGTGGATCCGTGGCCGCGACCGGATCGCGGCGGCAATCTCCGATCCGGCGGCCTCCTGTGCGGGGGCACGTCTGGTGCCGGTGGCCGCCAACGGGTCGCCGGCGTTCTGGCAGACCCGGCCGGGTCCGGACGGGACCCACCGTCCGTTCGGGCTGGTCCTTCTCGACGTGCACGAGGGCCTGATCACCGGCATCGCGACCTACCTCGACACCGAGCGGCTGGTTCCGTTGTTCGGCGCTGCTCCCCACCTCGCCGCGACGCGACCGGGCCCGGCCCTCCCCTGAGGGAAAGGCCGGGCCCGGGTGCGCTCCGGTCAGCTCCGCCGAAGCGTCAGTACTCCGGCTGGGTCTGCACGTTGAGTCGCGTGTAGTGGTGGGTCTTGGCGCCGGGGATCGACTCCTCGTCGATCTCCAGGACGTCGAAGCCCTTCTGGATGTCGCTGGAGTAGATGTGTCCGTTGTAGTAGTACGCCGACCAGGAGCCGCCGAGGATCCGCTGCGTGGCGGAGAGCGGGCCGCGCTCCCAGTAGCCGATCTCGGTGGGGTTGGCCGAGTCGGTGAAGTCCCAGACCGAGATGCCGCCCTGGTACCAGGCTTGGACCATGACGTCGCGGCCGGGGACCGGGATCAGCGAGCCGTTGTGCGCCACGCAGTTCTCGGTGCTGGCGTTCTCCCGCGGGATCTTGAAGTAGCTGCGGAAGACCAGTTTCCCGTCCACGATGTCGTAGATGGCGTCCGCGCCCCGCTTCGGCCCGATGGTCGGGTTGCAGGTCGCTCCGCTGCCGCCGCCGAGTTCGTCGGTGAAGACGACCTTGGTGCCGGTGTTGTTGAACGTCGCGGAGTGCCAGAAGGCGAAGTTCGCCGTGTCCCGCACCGAGTGGATGACGCGCGGGGCCGCCCGGTCGGAGATGTCCATCAGGACGCCGTCGCCCATGCAGGCACCGGCGGCCAGGTCCTTCTCCGGGAACACGGTGATGTCGTGGCAGCCGCTGGTGTTCGTGTACCCGCCATCGGGGAACAGGTTGGGCATGGCCACCACGGCCGCGTCGGTCGGCGACTTCACCGGCACCTCGATGATCGAGATTGAGTCGTGCGGCCGGGAGCAGCCGACGTAGGTGTCACTCGGCCCGTACGAGGAGACGTAGAGGTAGATCGACTCCTTGTCCTTCGCCGGCACCAGCGTGTGGGTGTGCGAGCCGCAGGCCGTCTGGACGGACTTTATGTACTCCGGCTTCACCGGGTTGCTGATGTCGAAGACCTTGATGCCCTCCCACTTGGTCTGGCTGGAGGGGACTCCGGTGCTCGCGCACGAGTCGTCGCTGCGGGGCGAGTCGGTGGACAGGAAGAGCAGGCCACCGTGGACGGAGATGTCGTTCTGCGAGCCGGGGCAGTGCACCTGAGACATGATCTTCGGTGCGGCCGGGTTCGCGATGTTGTAGATGGTGAAACCCTCGTAGTTGCCCACGTAGGCGAAGGGCCCCTGGAACGCGACGTCGGTGCCGAGTGCCGACAACGTGTCGAACGGTGCCTGCTTGGGCAGGTTGGCGATCTGCCGCAGGTTGGGGCTGCTGGAGATCTCGTCCACGGCGAGTTGGGCGGTCACACTGCCCACGTCCGCCACCTGCTCGACCTCGGCCTCGTCCGGCGCCGCCTGCGCGCCCGTCTGGGCACCGGCGACGGTCGCCACGAGGAGACCGGCGGCGGCGATGCCGGCGAGGCGGCGCCATGCCGGTTGCGGTGCGGATAATTGGATCATCGGCGAGTCCCTCCGGAAGGAGATGATGATTCACGTCACCCTAGTGGTCAGACGATGAACATCGATGTGACCTAGGTCACACTTTGCGTCGGTCGTGAATGGATACGATCGGCCACGACCTCGACCTTCAGGGAGTGGCGGATGACCGCACGAGGCAGATGGACGCTGATCGCCGTCACACTGACGGCCCTCGTTCTCACCGTGGTCGTCGTCCTACTTCGACCGGATGACGGACCTGCGCAGCACACCGCCCGGACGCCGGACGCGTCCGCCGCCGCGGACGGCCCGCCGGTGATCGTGCCCGGCCGGCCGGGGGAGTCCGCCCAGGTCCGTCCCGCCGAGGAGGTCCGCGCCACCGCGACGCCGCCGCACAACTCGATGGACACCTGGTTCGTGCGGATGATGATCCCCCACCACGAGCAGGCCCTGGAGATGGCCGCGCTGGCCCCGGACCGGGCCGCCGACCCCCGGGTGCGATCCCTGGCGGAGCGGATCCGCGCCGGACAGGGGCCGGAGATCGACGTGCTGCGGGCCTGGCTGCAGGCCCGCGGGCTCCCGGCCGAGGCCGCCGGACACGACCACGGCACCATGCGCGGCATGCAGTCGCCGGAGGCGGTGCGCCGCCTCGCCGACGCGCGGGGCGCCGAGTTCGACCGGCTCTTCGTGCGGATGATGACCGACCACCACGCCGGTGCCGTCGAGATGGCCACCAACCTGCTGAAGGTCGGCGCGGAACCGGTCCTCCTGGAATTCGCCAACTCGATCGCCGTGGAGCAGAACGTGGAGATCAACCGGATGCGGGAGCTCACCGCTTCCTGATGTCGCGCAGCCGGGTCGGCTACGCGATCGGGCCCGACCCCGAGGGGTCGGGCCCGACGTGTCTCCGGGTCAGTTCCGGTACGCGTACTGGGTCTGCGCGTTGAGCTGGTTGACCCGCCTCGACTTCGCGCCGGGGATCGACTCGTCGTCGATCTTCAGCACGTCCAGGCCCTTCTGGTCACTGGAGTAGACGTGTCCGTTGTAGTAGTAGGCCGACCAGGTGCCACCGAAGGTCAGCTGGTCGGCGTTGACCGGGCCCCGCTCCCAGTAGCCGATCTCCCTGGGGTTGGCCGAGTCGGTGAAGTCCCACACCGAGATGCCGCCCTGGTACCAGGACTGGACCATGATGTCGCGGCCCGGCACCGGGATCAGCGACCCGTTGTGGGCGACGCAGTTCTCGGTGTCGGCGTTCTCGCGGGGGATCTTGTAGTAGCTGCGGAACTCCAGCGAGCGGGCGTCACCCCTGCCGGTGATGTCGTAGATGGCGTCCGCGCCCTTGTCCGGGCCGACCTTCGCGTTGCAGGTCGCCCCGCCACCGCCGCCGAGTTCGTCGGTGAAGACGACCTTGGTGCCGCTGTTGTTGAACGTGGCCGAGTGCCAGAACGCGAAGTTCTTCGTGTCGCGGACCTGGGCGATCACCCGGGGCGCCTCCCGGTCGCGGATGTCCAGCAGGATGCCGTCACCCATGCAGGCGCCCGCCGCCAGGTCCTTGAGCGGGTAGGCGGTGATGTCGTGGCAACCGCTCGTCGCCGTGCCGGTGCCGTCGCCCTTGTACCCACCGTCGGGGAAGAGGTTCGGCGTGGCGACCACCGCGGCGTCGGTCGGTGCGCCCAGCGGCACCTTGACGATGGAGATCGAGTCGTGCGGCGGCTGGCAGTCCGGGAAGGTGTCCGACGGGAAGTACGAGGACACGTACAGGTAGACCGAGGCGCCGTCCTTGGCCGGAACGAGGGTGTGGGTGTGCGAGCCGCAGGCGGTCTCGACGGCCTTGACGTAGCGGGGACTGGTCTTGTCGCTGATGTCGAAGACCTTGATGCCCTCCCACGACTCCTTGACGGTCGCCGACTGCGGGACGCTGCTGCACGAGTCGTCGCTGCGCGAGGAGTCGGTGGAGAGGAAGAGCAGGTTCCCGTAGACGGAGATGTCGTTCTGCGAGCCGGGGCAGAGCACCTGCGACACGACGGTCGGTGCGCTGGGGCGGGCGATGTCGTAGATGACGAAGCCGTTGTAGTTGCCGACGAAGGCGTAGCTGCCCTGGAAGGCGATGTCGCTGTTGGTGGCGGTCAGCGGGGCCTGCTTCGGCACGTTGGCGACCTGCCGCAGATTCGGGCTGCTGGCGATCTCGTCGACACCGGGGATGGTGGTCGCGGCGCCCACGGTGGCGGGTGCCGCCGACCGTGGTGCCACCTGGGCGCTGCTGGGCGCGGCGACCGCGACGCTCGCGACGAGGAGGCCGGCAGCGGTCAGGCCGACCGCGCGGAACCGCCGTGTCCACGGCGTGGATGATGTGATCATCGGCGAGCCCTTCGTAAGGAGAGGGTGAGTGTCCACACCCTACCGACCGCTGATGTCTGTCGATGTGATCTGAGTCACAAAAGTGGCCTGTTATCGATGGATGCGATCGCCGTGACCTCGACCGTGTGCGGTGCCCCGTGACCCAACGGTGCGACCGGGCCCCGCTGACCGTCACACTGCTCGTCCTGGCAGGTCCGGTCACCCCCTGAACCCGACACGTACGCTGGGTGACCGTGAACCGCACCGCCTTCGGTCGCCCGCTGCGCAGCGTCGCCTTCGACGTCCTCGTCACGCTCGGGGTGGTCCTGGTCGGCCTCCTCGGAGCGGTCAACCAGCCCGGCGGGTGGGCGGCGACCCTCGTCGGGGCCACGATGGCGGTGGCGCTGCTGTTCCGCCGGCACCACCCCAGTGCCGTCGCGGCCGCGGTGGCCGTCCTCGCGCTGGTGCAGGTCGTCGCCGGCTGGGGTCCGCTCGCCTTCGACGTCGCGGTGCTCGTCGCGCTCTACAGCGTGGTCAAGTACGCCGACCGTCTCCGCGACGGGGTGCTCGCCGGCGTGGTCGCCGCGGTCGGCGTGGTGCTGGCCGCCCTCCAGGTCGAGGGCGAGGTCCCCTGGTGGGCCAGCACCATCTACTTCGGGCTGGTCACCGGCGGGGTCTGGCTGGCCGCGCTGAACGTCCGGACCCGCCGGCTCTACGTGCTCAGCCTGGAGGAGCGGGCCACCACGCTGGAACGGGAACGCGAGGCCGAGGCACGGGCCGCCGTCGCCGAGGAACGCACCCGCATCGCCCGCGAGCTGCACGACGTCGTCGCGCACAGCCTCGCCGTGATGATCGTCCAGGCCGACGGGGCGCGGTTCACCCTCGACCGGGACCCGGAGACCGCCCGCGAGGCGGTCAAGGTGGTCGCCGACACCGGCCGGGCGGCCCTGGAGGAGATGCGCCGGCTCGTCGGCGTACTCCGGGAGCCGAACCCGCCGGAGACGGCCGCGCCCGGCACGGCGGGGGAGTCACCACCACCCGGGGTCGCCGCCGAACCCGAGCACCGCCGGCCGGCACTCGCCGAACTGCCCGCCCTGCTGGATCGCTTCCGCGACGCCGGGCTGCGCGTCCGCTGGTCGGCCGGCGACGAGGTCCCGCCCCTGCCGCCGGGGCTGGAACTGACCCTCTACCGACTGGTGCAGGAGGGACTGACCAACGCGCTCAAGCACGCGGGGGTCGGTGCCGGCGTCGACGTGACCCTCGACCACACCGCCGCCGCCGTCGTGGTCCGGGTGGTCGACGACGGGCGCGGCCGCCCACCGGTCCGGCCGGCGCCGTCCGGGGGCCACGGCCTGGTCGGGATGCGCGAGCGCGTCGGGGTGTACGACGGCAGCCTCACCGCCGGACCCCGACCGGGTGGGGGCTGGCGGGTCGAGGCGCGGCTGCCGCTACCGTCGACCCCCGGAGCGGAGGTGATCGCGGCATGACCGTGCGGGTGGTGATCGTGGACGACCAGGCGCTGGTGCGCGCCGGGTTCCGGATGGTGCTGGACTCCCAGCCGGACCTGGAGGTGGTCGGCGAGGCGATCGACGGCGCCGACGCCCTGCGGGTCCTCGCGCGCGTCGACGCCGACGTGGTGGTGATGGACGTGCGGATGCCGACCATGGACGGGGTGGAGGCGACCCGCCGGATCTGCGCCGACCGCCCGGCCGGCCCGCCCCGGGTGCTGGTGCTGACCACGTTCGACACCGAGAAGGACGCCTTCGCCGCCCTCCGGGCCGGCGCCAGCGGCTTCCTGCTCAAGAACGTGCCGCCGGAGGAACTGCTCGCCGCGATCCGGGTCGTCGCGCAGGGCGACTCGGTGGTGGCCCCGTCGATCACCCGCCGGCTGCTCGACCGGTTCGCCGGCCAGCTCGGCCCCGGCCCGGTGGAGGACCCCCGCCTCGCCCAGCTCACCGATCGGGAACGGGAGATCCTGCTGCTCGTCGCGCAGGGCCTGTCCAACACCGAGATCGCCGCGCGCGTGCACGTCGCCGAGGCCACGGTCAAGACCCACGTCGGGCGGATCCTGGCGAAACTCCAACTCCGTGACCGGGTGCAGGCGGTGGTCCTGGCGTACGAGAGCGGCCTGGTGACCCCGGGCGGCTGACACCGCGTACGACCCAGGTCGTACCGGCCGCCCGCCGCGGGACCACCGGGGACGCACCCCGGTCGAGCGCGACGGCGGACGCGCCCGACCGGTGCCGCCCCTAGCGTCGGAGACGTCCAGGAAACGATCTCCACCGGGGAGCCGCACGTGTCCGTCATGATCCGGTTGGCCCTGCGCTCGCTGCGCGCCGAAGGGCCGCGGCTGCTGCTGCCGGCGCTGGCCGTCGTCCTCGGTGTCGCGTTCGTCGCCGGCACCCTGATCGTCGTCGACGGCATGCGCGCCGGCGCGTACGACCGCGCCGGCGCCTTCGACCGGCACACTGACCTGGCGGTTCACCGGAAGGGCCAGGAGCCGCTGCCGACCTCGGTCGTCGACCGGGTACGTGCCGTCGACGGGGTGGCCGCCGCGGCGGGCGAACTCGTCGGCACCGCCGGGATCGTCGGCGCCGACGGCCGCCCGGTGCTCGGCTACACCGTCCTCGCCGCCATCCCCACCGAGGAGGCCCTGCGCTCGTACGACCTGGTGGCCGGGCGGCTGCCGGACCGGCCCGGCGAGGTGGTGCTGGACGCGCCGACCGCCGTCGAGCAGGGCTTCGCCCTGGGCGCCCCGGTCCGGGTGGGCGGCGACGCGGTGGCGGCCCGGCCGTACACCCTGGTGGGCACCGTCGACGTCGACGGCACGTCCCGCGACGTGGGCGGGCCGTTCGTCGGCCTGGTCGGCGCCGACGCGCTCGCCACCACCGGACGGGCCGGCTACGACCGGGTCATGGTCGCCGCCGCGCCCGGCGTCACGGACGCGGCCCTGGCCGACACGGTGACCGCCGTCGCCGGCTCGGGCACGACGGTGAAGACCCGGCAGCGGATCCTCGACGACGCGGTGGCCGACGCCGTCCGCGACCTGGACCAGTTCAACCTGGCGCTGCTGACCTTCGCCGCTGTGGCGGTCGTGGTCGCGGCCTTCGTGATCGCCAACACCTTCGCCATCGTGCTGGCCCAGCGCACCCGGCGGACCGCGCTGCTGCGCCTGGTCGGTGCGAGGAGGGGCCAGCTGTTCCGGGCCGCCGTCGCCGAGTCCGCCGTGGTGGGCCTCGTCGCCTCCGCCGCCGGGGTCCTGCTCGGCGTGGTGCTGGCCGCCGGCCTGAACGCCCTGCTGGCCCACCTCGACGCGCCGGTGCCCGGCGGCCGGCTCGTCCTCACCGTGCCGGCGGTGCTGGGCAGCCTCGCCGTCGGCACCGTGGTGACCGTGGGCGCGGCACTCCTGCCGGCCTGGCAGGGCACCCGGGTGGCCCCGGTGGCCGCCCTCACCGAGGCGGCCGTGCAGCCCGCCCGACGGCCCGGTCACCTCCGGCTGGCCGCCGGCGTCCTGGTCCTCGCCGGGGGCGTCGCCGCCCTGACCGCCGCCCCGTACGCCGTGCTGATCCCCCTGGTCGCCGTCGGCGGGGTGCTGGCCTTCCTCGGCATCGTGCTGCTCGGGCCGCTGCTGGTGCCGGCCCTGGTCCGGGTCCTCGGCGCGCCCGCCCGGCGGCTGCTCGGCGTGACCGGTGGCCTGGCCGTGGCGAACGCGGTCCGTAATCCCCGACGGGTGGCGGCGACGGCCACCGCGCTGGTGATCGGCATCGGGCTGGTCTCCGCCTTCGTGGTCGGCGCGCACAGCACCAAGATCGGCATCGAGCGCAGCGTCGACGCCGAGATCGGGGTGGACTGGCTCGTCACCGGCGTGGGTGGCGACCTCCCCGCGCCGCTGGCGGCGGAGCTGCGGACCAGGGACGAGTTGGCGGTGGTGCACGAGTGGCGCAGCGCGGAGTCGTCCGGCGTCGAGGTGCGGGCGTCCCACCCGGCGCTGGTCGGTCGTACGCTCACCGGCGTTGTCGCCGGCGACCCGAACCGGTTCGGCCCCGGACGGGTGCTCGTCGGCGCGGACCTGGCCCGGGTGCGCGGCTGGACCGTCGACTCCCCTCTCACCCTGCGCGGCCGGTCCTTCCGGGTGGCCGCCGTGGTCACCGACGACGGCCCGGCCCTTGCCGGCAGCCCCGCCGGGCACGTCGTCCACCTGGCCGACGAGGACTTCACCGCCCTCTACCCCGACGAGCGGGGACACCTCGCGGAGATCGAATCGGCGAGCGGAGTCACCGGCGAGCGGGCCCGGGCGGCGATCGAGTCGGTCGTGGAGCGCTACCCGACGGTCAACCTGCTCGACCAGGGCGCCTACAAGAAGATGCTGACCGGCACGGTGGACATGCTGCTCGGGTTCGTCACCGCGCTGCTCGGGCTGGCGGTCGTCATCGCGCTGGTCGGGGTGGCCAACACGCTGACCCTGTCGGTGGTCGAGCGGACCCGTGAGAACGCGGTCCTGCGGGCCGTCGGGCTGACCCGCGGCCGGATGCGGGCGATGCTCGCCGTCGAGGCGGTGCTGGCCGCCGGGGTGGGCGTCGTGCTCGGGGTGGCCCTCGGCGCCGGGGTCAGCGCCGCGGCGATGGCCTTGCTGGGTCGGATCAGCGGACACTTCACGGTGGTGCTGCCGCTCGGGCGGCTCGGCCTGGTCGTCGGTGTCGCGGTGGTCGCCGCACTGGCCGCCTCGGTGCTGCCCGCCCGCCGGGCGCTGTCCCGTTCGGCGGTGGAAGCCCTCGGCGACCAGTGAACGGTGCGCCGTACCCGTCTCCCCGCCGCTGTGCGGGGAGACGATGGCGCGGTCACTGCTAGCCGGGCGGGAGCGCGGGGTCGGTCGTGGGGGGTGGTGTCGTCGTCGGTGCCGGGTTCGGATCCGTCGTGGGGGGATCCGTTGCGGGCGGCGTCGTGGACGGCGGTTCCGTGGGCGCCGGGGGCGCCGTGGTGGGCGCGCTGGTCGGCTGCCGGCCGGTCGGGCTGGCCGGCGGCACGGTCGACGTCGCGGACGGCGACGCGGACGGTCGACCGGTCGAACCCACCGGCCGGTACGGCTGCTCGGGGTCGACGCCGGTCTCCACCTGCGCCGGCGGCAGCTCGTCGTCGTCGCTGGGCTCTGCGGCCGGCGCGGGTGCCGTCGGGACCTTGACGCCCTCCGGTGCGTCCGCCGCGGTGGTCACACTCAGCGCCACGCCGACGCCGGCCAGCGCCACCAACGCCGCCGCCGCGGCACCGACCAACCGGCCACGGCCACGCCGGCCGATGGAGCCGCCGGTCGCCGCGGCGGGCACGGAGTCCGTGCGGGTGCCGGGGCCGGCGTCGCGCAGGGCGGTGAAGCCCGCGGCGGGCACCCAGGCGGTCGGCGCCGACGGGTCGGACACCGCGGCCCGGGCCGCCTCGGCCATGGCCGCGCCGCTGGTGAACCGGTCGCCGGGATCCTTGGCCAGCGCGCGGCCGACCAGTGCCCGGACCGCCTCCGGGATGTCGTGCGGCAGCTCCGGCGGCTCGTCGTCGAGGTGCCGCACGGCGACCTGGAGGGGGTTGTCGCCGGTGAACGGCGGGCTCCCGCTCAGGCAGCAGTACGCCACCGCGCCGAGGGCGTAGATGTCGGTGGCCCCGGACACCGGCCGCCCGGCGGCCTGCTCGGGCGCCATGTAGAGGGCCGTGCCCGGCACCGCGTTGGTGCTGGTGATGCTCGTGACGTTGGTCGAGCGGGCCACCCCGAAGTCGACCAGGACGACGGTGCCGTCCTCCTGCACCAGCAGGTTGCTCGGCTTGACGTCGCGGTGCACGATGCCGCCCTTGTGGGCGGCGTGCAGGGCCTGCGCCGCCTGCGCGACGATCGACATCGTCTCGGCGACGTCCAACCGGCCGGCGGCCTCGATCCGCTTGGACAGCGGTTCGCCGGTGACGAACTCCATCACCAGGTAGTCGGCGCGCCCGCCGTCGACCAGGTCGTCCGCGCCGCAGTCGTAGACCTGGACGATGCCGGGGTGGCGCAGCGCGGCCATGATCCGCGCCTCCGCGCGGAACCGGGCGATGAAGTCGGGGTCGGAGACCAGCGCCGGCAGCAGGACCTTGACCGCGACCTGCCGGCCGAGGATCAGGTCCGTGGCACGCCAGACGTCGCCCATGCCGCCGGTGGCGACACGGTCGTCCAGGCGGTACCGACCGCTGAGCACGAGCTCCGATGACAACACAGCATTACCGTACCCAGCGGGGCGGCGGACGTCGCGCCGTGCCTGCACCCGTGCCGGTCGACACCCAACCCGGCGGGGCCTGCCGGCGAGGCATCCCGGCCCGGTATCCTGTGACCGCTCCCGGACGCTGCGTGACGAGACCCGCTGCGCGCGCTGCGCACACCGACGTCTCCACCCGTCTCGGGTGCGCGGAGCGTCCTCCGAGTGCCCACCGTTACCTCGACACGCCGTCCAGTCCGCGCGATACTTCTCACTCTTGCGGCGAGCGGGGCCGACTTGTCCGTTCAGGCCCGTGCTCCTACCGTTAGCGCGACTCGGGCTCAGCCGGCGGCCCTCGCCGCCGGCCGGACCGCCATGGCGAGAGTCCAGGCTCACCGTCCGGGCTGTCGTGGGATCGGGCGTGATCAGGTCAGCGGGGGGCTGAGGGTGCGGGAGCAGGTCCGGGCACCGGACCGGGGTGGCGTCGCGTACGCCCGGGCCGGGGTGCGCCGCAGCGTGTCCGCCGGACGGAGGCGACCCGGGTGACGGCCGAGCTCAACGACGCGGTCGTCCGCGCCCAGGCCGGTGACGAGGACGCCTTCCGGTTCCTCTACCGCAGCCTCCAACCCGGCCTGCTGCGCTACCTCACCGCCCTCGTCGGCGCGGACGCCGAGGACGTCGCCTCCGAGGCGTGGTTGCAGATCTCCCGGGACCTCCCCACCTTCACCGGAGGCGAGTTCCGGGCCTGGACCGTCACCATCGCCCGCAACCGGGCCATGGACCACCTGCGGCGGCAGCGGCGCCGTCCCTCCCTGCCCGTCCCGGTGCAGGCACTCAGCGAGCTGGCCGGCGACGCGGACACCGCCGAACGGGCCGGCGAGACCATCGGCACCGAGGCGGCCCTCGCGCTGATCGCCACCCTGCCGCCGCGGGAGGCCGAGGCGGTGCTGCTCCGGGCCGTCATCGGTCTGGACGCCGAGACCGCCGGGCGCGTCCTCGGCCGGCGCCCCGGCGCCGTGCGTACCGCAGCCCACCGGGGGCTGCGCCGGCTCGCCGCGCTGATGGAGCGCTACGACGTGGGTCAGCAGCCGGCCGCCCCCGACGGCACCCCGCCCCGTCCCCGCGACGGCCGGCGCCAGCAGGCGCCGCACGCCGAGCCGGCGGACGGCTGACGTGAGGGAATCGCGATGATCTTCCGCCGTGCCGGTCGGCCCGCCGACCGTGACGCCTCCGACCGCCTCCTCGACGCCGTCCGCTCCGCGCCCGGCAGCCGGGGGGTCGACCCGCTCGCCGACCTCCTCGCCGCGGCGTCCGCGTCCGCCCGGCCCACCGAACTGGCCGGGGAGGAGGCCGCGATGGCGGCCTTCCGGGTCGCCCGGACGGCGGCGCCCACCCCGGTCACGCACCGCCCACGGCGGCGACGCCGGTTCACCGCCGGTGCGGTCGCGTGGGGCGCCGGCATCGCGGTCACCGCCACCGCCGGCGCCGCCTTCGCCGCCGTCACCCTGGACCGCGCGGATGATCCCGCCCCGCCCCGCCGGCCGGCCACCCCCGCTCCCGCCGACACCACCTCCGGCGGCGCGACCTCCGGTGACCCGACCGACGGTCCGGGCACTCCGAGCGGCGGCGGCACCACCGGTCCCGGCAGTCTCGCGCCGTCCCTCGTACCGTCCACCACGCCGGGCGCATCCGCCACCTCGGGCAACGGGCGCACCACCGAACCTCCCGCCGGGCAGGTGGCCGGGCTGTGCCGGGCGTACCAGGCCAGGCCGCCGTCGCAGCGGGCCAGGGCGCTGGAGCCCCCGGCGTTCGCCGACCTCGTGACGGCCGCCGGTGGTGCGGCCAAGGTCGAGGACTTCTGCCGGGGCCTGGTGGGCGAGGCCGAGGGGGCCGACTCGGGGAAGGCGCCCGAGTCGCCCGCGCCGACGGCACCCGGCCCGCCCTCGACACCCCCGAGCCCGGCCGTCGGCAACTGACCCTTCGTCGCGGCGAATGCGCCGGCCACCAGCAGTTCTTCTGCTAGACAGAAGACGAGGGCGCCACCGACGCCCCGGACGATGTCGGTGGGTCGGGTTACGGTGGCGGGGACCGGAACACGGAGTGGTGTAGGGGGGCCCATCCTGTGGTGATGTCGCCGAAGCTGGAGCACGGGACCGTCCTCTCGTCGTCCGACGCGGCAGCCGGTCACATCGCCCGGATCTGCTTCAAGACCGGACCACCGACCCACACCGGTGTCGAGTTGGAATGGACTGTCCACGACGCCGCCGATCCCGCCCGCCCGGTCGAGGGCGCGCGGCTGCGGGCGGCCCTCGGGCGGCACTGCCCGCCCACCCTCGACGGCGCGAGCCCCGCCACGCGACTGCGGTACGGCAGCACGGTCACCGTGGAGCCGGGCGGGCAGGTGGAGATCTCCACCGCGCCGCGCAGCGCGATCGGCGCGTTGATCCGCGCGACGGACGCCGACATCGCCGAGCTCACCGCTCTGCTGGCCGCCGCCGGGCTGGTGCTCGGTCGCAGCGGCATCGACCCGTACCGCCCGCCGCGACCGGTGGTGGAGACCCCGCGTTACCGCGCCATGCGGCGCGTGTTCGACCGGCGGGGGCCGGCCGGCCGCACGATGATGTACAGCACCGCCGGGCTCCAGGTCTGCCTCGACGCGGGGGAGGCGGAGCAGGTGCCCGCCCGCTGGGCGGCGGTGCACGCGCTGGGCCCGCCACTGCTCGCGGCCTTCGCCACCGCGCACCGGCACGCCGGTCGGGCCACCGGCTGGGCGTCGGCCCGGATGGCCGCCTGGTTCGGCATCGACCCGACCCGCACCCGCCCCGTCTGGACGCCGGAGCGGGCCGACGAGGACCCGGTCGCCGGCTGGACGGCGTACGTGCTGGCCGCTCCGCTGCTCTGCCTGCGCGGCGCCGGCGCCGACTGGACCCCGCCGGCCGGGGTCACCTTCGCCGACTGGCTCGACGGCGCGCTGCCGCGCCCGCCCACCACCGACGACCTCGACTACCACGTGAGCACCCTCTTCCCGCCGGTCCGCCCGCGCGGCTACCTGGAGGTGCGCTACCTCGACACGCAGCCCGGACGGGACTGGCGGCTGCCGCTGGCGGTCCTGAGCGCGCTGCTCGCCGACCCGGACACGGTCCGCCGGGCCCACGCCGTCGCCGCGCCGCAGGCGCACCGCTGGCAGGCGGCTGCCCGGGACGGTCTGCGCGACCGCGACCTCGCCGCCACCGCCGTCGAGCTGCTCGACCTGGCCGTGTCGGCCCTGCCCGGGCTGCACCTGCCGCCCGACCTGCACGACGACATCGACCGAGGCGTACGGCGGCGGCGTGCCGTCGCGGGGAGGAGACACCGGTGACGGACACCACGACACCCGCGCTCGACGGGGAGCGGTTGCGCACCCGGATCGCGGAGGAGATGGAGCGCACCCGCGCCCGCACCGCGCTGCTGACCGAGGCCGTCGACGACGCGGACCTGGTGCGGCAGCACTCCCCGCTGATGTCACCCCTGGTGTGGGACCTCGCGCACGTCGGCAACCAGGAGGAGTTGTGGCTGGTCCGCGACGTGGGCGGGCGCGCGCCGGTCCGGCACGACATCGACGACCTCTACGACGCGTTCAAGCAACCCCGCAAGGACCGCCCGTCGCTGCCGCTGCTGCCGCCGGGCGAGGCCCGTGCCTACGTCGCCGCGGTGCGGGACAAGGTGTTCGACCTGCTCGACCGGGTCACGTTCACCGACCGGCCGCTGGTCGCCGACGGGTTCGCCTTCGGCATGATCGTGCAGCACGAGCAGCAGCACGACGAGACCATGCTCGCGACGCACCAGCTGCGCTCCGGGCCGCCGGTGCTCGACGCCCCGCCGCCGCCCGAGCCCGCAGAACGGGTCGACGGGGAGGTGCTGGTGCCGGCCGGCCAGTTCACCATGGGTACGGACACCGACCCGTGGGCGCTGGACAACGAGCGCCCGGCCCACCGGGTGCACCTGCCCGCGTACGTCATCGACGCCGCGCCGGTCACCAACGGGCGGTACCGGGAGTTCATCGCCGACGGCGGCTACGACGACCCGCGCTGGTGGAGCGACGCCGGCTGGCGGCACCGGCACGAGGCGGACCTGACCGCACCGCTGCACTGGCGGCGCGACGGCGACGGGTGGGCGTACCGGCGCTTCGGCCGCTGGTCACCCGTGCGCGACGACGAGCCGGTGGTGCACGTCTGCTGGTACGAGGCCGAGGCGTACGCGCGGTGGGCCGGCAAGCGGCTGCCCACCGAGGCGGAGTGGGAGAAGGCCGCGCGGTGGGATCCGGTCACGGGCCGGTCCCGCCGGTATCCGTGGGGCGACGACGACCCGACGGGCGAGCACGCCAACCTGGGCCAGCGGCACCTGTGGCCGGCGCCGGTCGGCGCCTACCCGGCGGGTGTCTCGCCACTGGGGGTGCACCAGCTGATCGGTGACGTCTGGGAGTGGACGGCGAGCGCCTTCCGGGGTCACCCGGGGTTCACCGCGTTCCCCTACCGGGAGTACTCGGAGGTCTTCTTCGGCGACGACCACCGGGTGCTGCGCGGCGGTTCCTTCGGCACCGACCGGGCCGCCTGCCGGGGTACGTTCCGCAACTGGGACTACCCGATCCGCCGGCAGATCTTCAGCGGCTTCCGGTGTGCCCGGGACGCCCGCGTCGCCGAGGCGCACCCGTGACGCCGCCGACCCCGCCGGCGGGCGGTGCCGACTGATGTGCCGCCACCTGGCGTACCTGGGGCCGCCGGTCAACCTGAGTGAGCTGCTGTTCGACCCGCCGTACTCGCTGGTGCGCCAGTCCTGGGCGCCGCGCGACATGCGCGGCGGCGGGACGATCAACGCCGACGGGTTCGGGATCGGCTGGTATCCGGGCGACGGCGAGCCGGTGCGCTACCGGCGTGCCCAGCCGATCTGGAGCGATCCGACGATCGCGCAGCTCGCCGCCGTCACCTCGGCCGGAGCGGTGCTCGCCGCGGTCCGGTCGGCGACGGTCGGGATGGCGGTGCTCGACTCCGCCGCCGCGCCGTTCGCCGAGGGGCGCTGGCTGTTCAGCCACAACGGCGTGGTGCGCGGCTGGCCGGACTCGGTGGTTCCGCTGGCCGGTGCGCTGCCGGTACGGGACCTGCTCACCCTGGACGCCGCCACCGACTCGGCGCTGCTGTGGGCGCTGGTCCGGCACCGGCTGCGAGCGGGCGTGAAGCCTGCCCGGGCGATCGCCGAGACGACCGTCGCCGTGGCGGCGGCGGCCCCCGGGTCGCGGCTCAACCTGCTGCTCACGGACGGTCGGACCGTGGTGGCGGGTGTCGCCGGACACGCGCTGTCGATCCGCACCACCCCGGCCTCGGTGCTGCTGGCGTCCGAGCCGCACGACGACGAGCCGGGCTGGCAGCCGGTGCCGGAGGGACAGCTGGTGGAGGCGACCGCGACGGAGGTGCGCGTACGCGCCCTCACGGAGGCGTGACCGCCGGCGGGGCGGCACGGGGTCGCCGCGAAGGACCTTGCATCCGTTCGACGAAGGGGAAGACATGAGCGCGGAGCCGTTGGAGATCCACCTCGAGGAGCAGGACCTGGGCCGTAGCCTGCGGGAGGACGTCCGCACCGGCCTGACCGCCACACCGAAGTGGCTGCCGCCGAAGTGGTTCTACGACGCCCGGGGCAGTGAGCTGTTCGAGGAGATCACGCGGCTGCCCGAGTACTACCCGACCCGGGCCGAGCGGGCGGTGCTGGCCGCCCGGGCCGGCGACATCGCGGCGGTGACGGGCGCGAAGACCCTCATCGAGCTGGGGTCCGGCTCGTCGGAGAAGACCCGGCTGCTGCTGGACGCCTTCACCCGGCGGGGCGGGCTCGGCACCTTCGTGCCGCTGGACGTGTCGGTGAGCGCGCTGCGCCAGTCCACCGACGAGATCGCCACCGACTATCCGGGGCTGCGGGTACGCGGGATCGTCGGCGACTTCACCCGTCACCTGGACCGGCTTCCTCCCGGCGGCCGGCGGCTGGTGGTGTTCCTCGGCGGGACCATCGGCAACCTGCTGCCGGCCGAGCGGGCGGAGTTCCTGTCCGCGATGCGGGCCGCCCTGGAACCGGGGGACTGGCTGCTCGTCGGCACCGACCTGGTGAAGGACCCGGCGGTGGTGGTGCCGGCGTACGACGACGCGGCCGGGGTCACCGCCGATTTCAACCGCAACGTGCTCCGGGTCGTCAACCGGGAGCTGGGCGCGGACTTCGACCCCGAGGCGTTCGACCACGTCGCCCGGTGGGACCCGGAGCGGGAGTGGATCGAGATGCGGCTGCGCGCGCGCCGGCCGATGCGGATCCGGGTGCTCGATCTGGTGGTGGACTTCGCCGAGGGGGAGGAGCTGCGTACCGAGGTGTCGGCGAAGTTCCGTCCGGAGGGGGTCGCGGCCGAGCTGGCGGCGGCCGGGTTCACCGCACACGACTTCTGGACCGACCCGGACGGCCTGTTCGGGGTCACCCTGGCCCGGGCCGACTGAGCGGAGCCGTGGCCGCGGGTGAACCTCTTCACCCGCGGCGGCGGGGCCGCCGGATGATCGGCTAGGCTGGTCGCGCGAAGGGGAGTAGCCCCCAATGTCGTGGTCGACACACTGGTGCGTTCCGCACCCGGCCACGCGGCCCCGGTCACCGGGGCGGGCGAGACCTTCGACCCAGGCTGTAGAAGCCGGGTCGAGGGCGCCCCGTACCTCCTCCCGGCATGATCCGGAAGGATGTCATGGAAGGTTTCCTCGTCGCGCTGGTGGTCAGCTTCGGCGTCATCTTCGTCGCCGAACTGGGCGACAAGTCCCAGCTGATGGCGCTGACCTTCGCCACCCGCTACAAGCCGGTGCCGGTGCTGATCGGCATCACCGTCGCCACCGCCGTGGTGCACCTGGCCTCGGTGGCGATCGGGTACGGCCTCGGCGCGGCCCTCCCCACGGAGTGGATCTCGCTCGTGGCCGGTCTGGCGTTCCTCGGGTTCGGCGCGTGGACCCTGCGCGGGGACACGCTCACCGAGGAGGAGCGGCGCAAGGCCGAGAAGACCAGCAAGTCGGCCATCGTGGCGGTGTCGGTCGCGTTCTTCCTGGCCGAGCTGGGTGACAAGACGATGCTCGCCACCATCACCCTGGCCACCCAGTACGGCTGGTTCGGCACCTGGCTGGGCTCGACGCTCGGCATGGTCGCCGCCGACGCGCTGGCGATCCTGGCCGGTCGGATGCTCGGCCGGAGGCTGCCGGACAAGACGATCAGGTACGGCGCCGCGATCCTCTTCGCGATCTGCGGGCTCTGGCTGGTCCTGGAGGCGGTGCGCCAGCTCACCTGACGGCCGACTACCGTGCGGCCCGCCGGGTAACGCCTGCGGGTGAACGCCGAGGACGTCCTACGGATGGTCGACGACGCGCTGGTGTCCGTCGTCGAGACCGCCGGCGCGGTGGTGATCTTCGTGGGGGCGGTGTGGGCGGCGCTGCGGTTCACCGCCGAGGGGCTGCGGCGCCGCAGCGCCGCCGCGTTCACCCCGATCCGACTGTCGCTCGGGCGTTTCCTCACCCTCGGGCTGGAGTTCCAGCTCGCCGCGGACATCCTGCGCACCGCGTTCTCCCCGACGTTCATGCAGATCGGCCAACTGGCCGCGATCGCCACCATCCGGACCGCCCTGAACTGGGTACTGCGCCGGGAGATCCGTGAGGAGCAACGGGAGGTCGGTGAGCAGGGGGTCCCGCCGTGACACCGGCCGTGGCGACCGCCCTCACCTCGGCCGCCGTCGTCGCGGCGGGCGTCGTGCTGGTCACCGGCAGGTCCTGGCGCCCGGCGCTGCGGGTGCTGCTGGACCTGCTGACCGCCGTGGGCCTGCTGCGCCTGTCCGGCAACCAGGGGTGGACGGACCTGGTCGCCGCCGCCGCCATCATCCTGCTGCGCCGACTGCTCTGGGCCGCCCTCACCGCCGACGCGACGGCACGACTATCCCCAGCCTCCGGCGGGCAGAAGGATCACCACCTACCGTTGCCGGTAGGAGGCGAAAGCGGGAAAATGGGAGGACAGCGACATGAGCAAGCACGACGAACCGAACGAGTACGGTTTCGCCGGCGGCGCCACCGCCCCGGAGCCGCCCGCCGGTGGGCGGATCGACGAGCAGGACCGGGCCGAGGAGGTCGCGGTGCCGGCTGACGACCTCATGGAGCCGGTGAGCGACGCCCTCGCCGACGAGCAGGAGGCGCGGCGTACCGAGCGGCGTTCCTGACCCTGGCGGGGGGCGGGGGGGGGGGGCCCCGGGGGGGGCCCCCGCCCCCCCCCCCCCCCCCCCCCCCCCCCCCCCCCCCCCCCCGCCGCGGCCCCCCCCCCCCCCCGGCGGCGCCCCGGGGGCCCGC
>NZ_JBITMC010000012.1:95913-202490 GCF_044465805.1 Micromonospora sp. NPDC049497
CCCGGGGGGCGGGGGGGGGCCCCCCCCGGGGGGCGGGGGGGGGGGGGGGGGGGGGGGGGGGGGGGGGCGGGGGGGGGGGCGGGCCGGGGGGGGGGGGGGGGGGCGGGCCCCGGGGGGGCCCGGCCCCGCCGCCCCTGACCCCGCGCCGCCGCCGCCCGCCGCCGTTCCCTTCGCGGCCCGCCGCCCGCGTGACCCCCGCACGGCCCGGCGTCCGTCCGCCGCGCACCGCACCACCTGAAGACCCTCCGCCGGTACGTCACGTGCCCGCGTTCGAGAACTGTCGACTCAATTTCCGTCGTACCGACACCCCGCCTCGCTCTGCGGGGTTGGTAATGCGGAGCGCAGCCCTTGGCGAAAATGCGTAACTCCGGACATAAGGCGCATGAGGCGCTTTAATGGTTTCACGAGATTAAGTCGACCTTGGGGGTTTTCGTGAAGTTCTTTGGCGTTACCGGCCTGGTACGGAGGCGCGCCTGATGGACCTGTACCGCCAACTCCGCCTGGTGCGTCGCCACTGGTGGATCGTGCTCCTCACGGTCATGGTCGCGCTCGGCGTGACCACCCTCGTCACCGTCCGGGCCCAGCCCCGGTACGTCGCCTCGGTGACCTTCTTCGTCACCACACCGAGCCAGGGCGTCACCGACGCCTACCAGGGCGGCCTGTTCCTCCAGCAGCGCGTGAAGTCGTACGCCGAGCTGCTGACCAGCGACCGGCTCGCGCAGAGCGTCGTCGCCGACAACCCGGTCGGACTGACCGCCGAGCAGGTCCAGCGGCGTGTCTCCACCTCCACCGAGGCCGGGACCGTCCTGCTGCGCGCGTCGGTGACCGACACCGACCAGAACCGCGCCCTGCGGGTGACCGAGACCCTGTCGGCCAAGTTCGTCGAGCTGGTCGGGAAGGTCGAGATGACCTCCGACGGCAAGGCCGGGCCGATCCGTATCGAGGTGGTCAGCGGGCCGCGGGTCACGTCCACCCCGGTGTCCCCCCAGCCGGTCCGCAACTTCACCCTCGGCGGTCTGCTCGGCCTGCTCGCCGGCGTGGGCCTGGCGATCCTGCGTGGGCTCGCCGACGTGCGGATGCGGGACGCGGCGGGTCTCCAGCGCGCCACCGGCGGCCCTCTGCTGGGCGAGATCCCGTTCGAGGGCAGCGCGAAGGCGTCGCCGCTGATCGTGGGTGACGCGGCGAACTCGGCCCGGGCCGAGGCGGTCCGCAAGCTGCGGACGAACCTGCGCTTCGTCGACGTGCACGAGCCCGCCCGGGTCATCGCCGTGACCAGCGCCCTCCAGGGCGAGGGGAAGACGACCCTGTCCTGCAACCTGGCGATCGCGCTGGCCGAGGCGGGGTGGCGGGTCCTGCTCGTCGATGCCGACCTGCGCCGCCCGAAGGTCGGCGACTACCTCGGGCTGGACGCCGGCGTCGGCCTGACCGACGTGCTGGTCGGCGACGTCGGGGTGGGCGACGTGGTGCAGCGCTGGGGCGACAAGTCGCTCCTGGTGCTGCCCAGCGGCTCGGCCCCACCGAACCCGAGCGAACTGCTCGGCTCCAAGGCCATGGCGGACCTGCTGCTCGCGCTCCGTGAGTCGGCGGACATCGTCATCATCGACACGGCGCCGCTGCTCGCCGTGACCGACGGCGTCGTGGTGGCCGTCCAGGCCGACGGCGCGCTGCTGGTCACCCAGCAGGGCCGGACGTCCCGGTCGCAGGTCGCCGCGGCGGCGCGGTCCCTGCACTCGGTCTCCGTCCGGCTGCTCGGCTGTGTGCTCAACATGGCGAAGGTGCCGAAGGCCGACGCGTACCAGTACGAGGCGTACCGGGTCGTCGCGGCGGCCGAGACGACGCCCGTGCACGCCGAGCGGGGCGCCGGGCCCCGGCACGCGGAGCACCTGGACCCCGGCGACGTCGGCGACCGGACGCAGGAACTCACCCGGCTGTCCCGATGAGCACCGCGAGGGGCCGCATCACGCGCTCGATCTCCTCGGCACAGCGCCGGAAGTCGGCGGCGGACCCACCCAGCGGGTCCGGCAGGTCGTCGGCGTCGGGGGCGGCGGGTTGCAGCCGCCCCCGGGCGCGGGCGGCCGCCTCGACCGCCGCACGCAGCGGGCCGGCCGTGCCGCCCCGGGCCGGCTCCGCCGCGTCCGGGGCGGCGCCGGCCGCCTCGGCGAGCCGGCCGAACTGCCGGAGGGTGAACGTCCGGTGCAGGGCGGCGGGGGCGAGCGCGGTGCACACCGACCGCTGCCGCCGGGTCGCGGTGAGCACGAGGGTCGCACCGGCCAGATGCTCCGGGCGCAACCGGCGGCTGCGGAACAGGCGGGGGTCGGCACCGGTGCCCGCGGCCACCTCCGCCGCGTACGGGTGCATCGCCAGGTCGTCGTGGGCGTCGGTGCCGGCGCTGCCCACCACCACCGGTTGGTCCGCCAGCAGGCGACGCGCGATGTACTCCGCCATCGGTGACCGGCACAGGTTGGCGTGGCACACGAACAGAACCCGGTCGACCATGTCGACCCCTCTCGTGACTGCGGTCGCGGGGAGTCCGGCCGCGACGCCGCGCATCCGGCGGCGGCCGGACGCGGAGGGGTTGTCCGCATCGTACGCGGGAGCGGGGCCCGTCCCGCACGCTGCCGCGCCGGTACGACGCCGGTCGTCGGAGGTGAACCGGTGAGGATCGGCATCCTGTCGTACCACTTCCCGCCCGAACCGGCCTTCATCCCGGGCAGCCTCGCCGAGGAACTGGCCCGCCGGGGGCACGAGGTGCGGGTGCTCACCGGCTTCCCGGACTACCCGGGCGGGCACGTCTACCCGGGCTGGCGGCAGCGCTGGCGCCACGAGACCCACAGCGAACGGCTCACCGTCCGGCGGGTGCCGCGCTACACCGGCGGGGACGCGTCGAGCCGCGGCCGGACGGCGGCGTACCTCTCCTTCGCCGGCAGCGTCGCGCTGGTCGGGCCGCGGTTCCTCGCCGGCGTGGACGCGCTCTACGTCCACCAGCCGCCCGCCACGGCCTTCGCGGCGGCCGGGCTGCTGCGTCTGCTGGGGCGGGTGCCGACCGTGCTGCACGTGCAGGACGTCTGGGCCGCCGACCAGCCGGCCGACACCGGGAACCGGCAGTGGGCGGAGCGACTGGGCGCGGCCATGGCGCGTACCTATCGGACCGCGGACCGCGTCGCGGTGGCCGCGCCCAGCCTGCGCGACCTGGTGGTCGCCGCGGGCGCGGACCCGTCCCGGGTCGAGGTCGTGCTGAACTGGACCGACGAGCGGATCTTCCATCCGGCCCGGGCCAGCTCGGCGGCCCGCCGGCTCGTCCGCCGCGAGGGGCGCTGCGTGGTCATGCACGCGGGGACCATCGGCCCGCGGCAGGGGCTGGAGACGGCGGTCCGGGCGGCGGCGGCCCTGGACGGCACGATGGACCTGGTCCTGGTCGGGTCGGGGCCCGAGGAGCGGCGGGTGCGGGGGCTCGCCGCCGAGTTGGGCGCCCACAACGTGCGGTTCGTCGAGCGCCGCTCGCCGCTGGACATGCCCGACCTGTACGCGGCGGCCGACTACCAGCTGGTCATGCTGCGCGACCTGCCCGAGCTGCGGGGCACCCTGCCCGGCAAGCTCCAGGCCGCCTTCTCCTGCGCCGCCCCGGTGGTGGCCTCCGCGGGCGGTGACACGGCCGAGGTGGTCGAGCGGGTCCGGGCGGGGCTGTCCTGCCCGCCGGAGGACTGGGCCACGCTGGCCGACCGGTTCTGGCTCGCCGCCACCATCCCGGCACCCGCCCGGGCCGACATGGGTCGGCGGGGCCGGGAGGCGTACCTGCGCGAGATGGCCATGCCGGCGGGCGTGGACCGCGTCGAGCGGCTGCTGTACGACGTCGCCGGCGGGCGTGCCGCCACGCGCGCGACCCACGAGTGATCCTCACATAACGGTCGGGGCGTCATATTTCGACGTCCTCGATCGTTACCTGCTGGGAACGTCCAAGAAGTATGTGCCTTCCTGTCTGATTTGCCGAACGGAGTGTGTGGTGTGACGGAGAGCGAGAGCGGACGTCGTCCACGTGGCCGGTCCCGTCGGCGCCGCAGGGCACGCCTGCGCCGGGCCCTGCTCGCCGGCCTGGTGGTCGGGTCGCTGCTGCTGCTCACCGGGGGCTGGGTGGGCGTACGCGGCTGGCAGGCCCGCGCCCATCTCCTGAACGCCGCGGGCCTGGCCCGCGACCTGAGTGCCCAGGTGGTGAGCGGTGACACCGACCGCGCCCAGCGGACCCTCGCCGCGCTCCAGGAGCAGGCGGCGGCGGCCCGGGCGGCGACCGGCGACCCGGGCTGGTGGCTCGGCCGGCAGACGCCGTTCGCCGGGGACAACCTCGCCGCCGTTCGACAGATCGCGGTGGCGATCGACGAGCTGTCCCGGCAGGCGTTCCCGGCGCTGCTGCGGACCGATCTGAGCAGTCTGCTGCCCCGGGCCGGGCGGCTGGACGTCGGCCGCCTGCGGACCGTCTCGACGGAAATGGCCACGGTCGACGACGCCGTGCAGGCCACCCGGGCGGACCTCGCCGCGGTGCCCACCGGCGGGCTGGTCAGCCAGGTGGCGCAGGCACTGACCGACCTGCGGACGGAGATCGACCGGCTGGCCGGTCTGACCGCCGCGGCGGACCAGGCGGCCCGGGTCCTCCCGCCCCTGCTCGGCGTGGACGGTCCCCGCAGCTACCTCCTCGTCTCCCAGAACCCCGCCGAACTGCGGGCCACCGGCGGCATGATCGGCGCGTACGCGGTCCTGCACGCCGACGCGGGCCGGGTCCGGATGGGGCGCCAGGGGTCGAGCGCCGAGCTGGCCCGTTTCACGCCGCCGCTCGCCGTGCCTCCCGAGGTGCGCGCGGCGTGGGGTGACCTGCCGGGCATGTATCCGGCCGACGTCAACCTGACCCCGCACTTCCCGACCGCCGCCGCGCTGTACCGGGAGATGTTCCGGCGCCGGACCGGCACGGTCGTCGACGGGGTGCTCGCGGTCGATCCGGTGGTGCTGTCGTACCTGTTGAAGGCCACCGGGCCGGTGCTCGTGCCGGACGGCGTCCCGCTGGCCACCGACACCGTGGTGCGCGCCCTGCTCAGTGACGCGTACCAGCGGCTGGACACCCGCCAGCAGGACCAGTTCTTCGCGACGGCGGGGGCCGCGGTCTTCGACACCCTATTTAAGAACAATGTCAACCCTCGTGGCTTAATGTCCGCATTCGACCGCGCTGTCCGGGAACGCCGGATATTGTTCTGGAGTGCCCGACCGGAGGAACAGCGGATGTTCGGCGACAGCCGGATGGCCGGCGTGCTTCCGGAGAAGGACACCGTGCCGACGGTCGGCGTGTTCCTCAACGACGGCAGCGGCGCGAAGCTCGGCTACTACCTCCGGCCCACGGCCACCCTCACCGTGGGCGAGTGCCGGTCGGACGGCCGGCGTGAACTGCGGCTACGGGTCACCCTGCACTCGTCGGCGCCGAAGTCCGGACTCAGCACGTCCGTCCTCGGCCTCGGCCTGGCGGGCGACCCGTACACCGTGCGGACGCTGGTGTCCGTGCACAGCCCGGCCGGCGGGGCCGTTCTCGGTACCCGCCTGGACGGGGTCGAGGTGGCCGTCGGTGCCGACAGCGAGCGGAACCGGCACACCGTGACCACGAACGTCGACGTCGGACCCGGCGCCACCCGCACGTTGGAGACGACCGTGCTGACGGCGAGCACCGGCAGCGGCTCGGCCGAGCTGTGGCTGACCCCCACCGCCACCCCGTGGACCACCCAAGTTGTTACCGCACCAAGCTGTGACCAGTAGGAGGGAACCAATCATGCGGCTATCCCGCATCATCATGGCGCTCACGGTCGGTCTGGCCGTGGTGGCCGTACCGACCGCGGCGGGGGCGGCCCAGCCGCAACAGCCGCCGCCGACCACGACCGCAACACCGCAGCCGCCGGTCTACCCACCCGGAACCGGCGCCGCGAGGCTGACCGTCAGCGATCCGACGATCTTCCTCGGTGACACGGTGGACATCATCGGGGACAACTTCGGGCCGAACGAGCGGGTCGTGATCACCGTCTCCTACACGCCGCTGGCGGCGGGCGCGCAGAACGCCCGGCGGAGCGACGGGTCCGCCGTGGCGATGACCACGGTCGCCGCGCAGCCCGGCACGGTCGAGCGCACCATCGAGGCGGTCACCGACGGGAACGGGGACTTCCGCGTCGAGGAGTACAAGCCCTCGGTGACGGGCCGATTCATCCTGAGCGCGGTGGGTCAGGAGTCCCGGCGCAGTGACACCGCCTCGCTGCGCGTGCTGCGCAAGAAGCAGCCCGCGCTGCCCGTCACGGGTGACAGCCTGGGCACGCCGATGAAGGTCGGTGGCGGCCTGCTCGGTGCCGGCGCGGTGATGCTGCTGCTGAGCCTGGCCTGGCGCCGGCGGCACCGGTTCGGTGGCGGGGCCGCCCACTGACCTGACCCCGCTCCGGGCAGGGCCCGGACGCGAACAGACGGCGCCCGTCGGATCACTCCGGCGGGCGCCGCCGTTCGTGTCGGGGACCCGGATCAGCAGGCCCCGTAGAGACGGCGGGTGCCCACGCCGGCCGCGTACGCCGCCCGGTCGGTGAACCGGCAGCCGTAGTCCGGCGCGGCCACCACCGCCTGGTCGGTCACCGTGTCGCCGGCCGGCCGCTTGCCCTGGCGTACCCAGGAGACCAGGTCGTCCCAGGCGGTGCCGGCCTCCGTCGGGGTGAACTCGCAGTGCTGCGCCGCGCGGATCGCCCGCTGCACGACCAGCCGGCTGCGGCCGTGCTTCGCGACGTCCCGTGCGTACGCCTGCTCCATCGAGAAGGGCACGAACAGGTCGCCGAGGTTGTGCAGGCTGACCACCGGCGCGGTGGGGCGGCCGGCGATCCGCGGCACCTCGGTCAGCGTCGGCGAGAGCCGCTGCCACAGGTTCTCCGGGGCCACCCGCTGCACCGTGGCGTTCACGTCGACCGGCGAGTTCGGGCTGTAGCGGGTGAACAGGTTCGTGGCGAGCTGCCCCGGGCGCTCGGCGGGGGAGTCGCCCCCGTTGGTGACGCTGATCCCGAAGAGGAAGTCCTTCCAGATCGCGAAGGACGCGTCGGCGCCCGGGCGCGGCCCGCCGGAGCGGTTGACGGTGATGTCGCGCAACTGCCGCCCCCGGTCGTTGGTGATGGCGGGGTTGGTCGGGCTGATCCCGGTCAGGCCCAGCGCCACCTGGATCCGGGGCACCGCATTGGTCAGGTAGTCCGGCGGCGTCGGGTACGCGCGTACCCCCGCGAGGGCCTGCGCGGCGAGGTTGTAGTCCAGGAAGAAGTCCAGCAGCTCGTGGTCGCCGAGGACGCCGCACATCGGCAGGCCGCCGTCGTAGTAGCCCGGGTACTGCTCCAGCGAGCGGCCGATGATGTAGCCACCCATCGACACCCCGGCCAGGTACGTCCGGTGGGGACGGTCGACGAGCCGGGCGAAGTGGTCGGCCAGGTCCTTCGTGCTGAGCACGCCGGAGCGGATGTCGAAGCCGTTGCGGGTGTACGAGGAGGCCGCCCAGGCATACCCCTGCTCCAGCAGGCGCTGCCGCAGGTCGAAGGCGGGCGCCTCGGGTGACAGCACCGTGGTCTGGCCCCGGTAGCCGTGCGCCCACATGACGAGGTCGCCGTTCCAGTTCGCCGGGACCTCGACGATGTACGCGGCGTGCCGGTGCACGCCCTGCCGGACGGTGGTCGGCACGCCGCCCACGACGAGGGGGGCCAGGGGCGGGTTGCTGATGGTGTAGCCGGGCAGTGGCTGCGTACCGTCTGAGTGGCGGTCGCCGGCGGCGGAGGCCGGCGCGGAGCCGGCGAGGCCGACCGCGACGGCCAGGGCCACGCCGGCGCCGAGCAGGCGACGAAGGGTGCGGGTGGTTGAGGACGGCATCGTCGCTCTCCCTGGGACGGTGGTCGCCCGGTGGTGAGGCGGGCGGGACGGGTGCCTACCGGCCGGTAGGGACCTGAAACTAGGCACGCCGTTCCACCGATGTCAATGGCTGCCTGACCGGCCGCTCAGATCAGGCCGTGCGCCAGCATCGCTTCCGCCACCCGCCGGAATCCGTCGATGTTCGCCCCCGCGACGTAGTCCCCGGGCAGCCCGTACTCCTCGGCGGTCGCCCAGCAGCGCGCGTGGATGTCCCGCATCGTCTCCCGCAGCCGCTGCTCCGACGTCGCGAACGTCCACGATTCACGGCTGGCGTTCTGCTGCATCTCCAGCGCGCTCACCGCCACCCCGCCGGCGTTGGCCGCCTTGCCCGGCGCGAACCGCACCCCGGCCCGGCCGAGGATCCGCACCGCCTCCGGGGTGGTCGGCATGTTCGCGCCCTCCACCACCGCGACGCAGCCGCCGGCCACGAGCGCCGCGGCCTCCGCGCCGCCGATCTCGTTCTGCGTCGCGCACGGCAGCGCCAGGTCGCACGGCACCTCCCAGACGGTACGACCGGAGACCGCCACCGCGTGCGGCACGTGGCGTACGTAGTCGTCGAGGCGGGCGCGCCGCTGCTCCTTCAGCTCGCGCAGCAGCTCCAGGTCGATGCCCTTCTCGTCCAGCACGTACCCGGTCGAGTCCGAACAGGCCACCACGGTGCCGCCGAGCTGGTGCACCTTCTCGATCGCGTAGATCGCCACGTTGCCCGAGCCGGACACCACCACCCGCTTGCCGTCCAGGCCGTCCCCGGTCTGCCGCAACATCTCCTCGGCGAAGAACACCGCCCCGTACCCGGTCGCCTCCCGGCGTACCTGCGCACCCCCATAGCCGAGGCCCTTGCCGGTGAGCACTCCCGACTCGTACCGGTTGGTGATCCGCTTGTACTGCCCGAACAGGTAGCCGATCTCCCGTCCGCCCACCCCGATGTCGCCGGCCGGCACGTCGGTCTGCGCCCCGATGTGCCGGTACAGCTCGGTCATGAAGCTCTGGCAGAACCGCATCACCTCGCGGTCCGAGCGACCCTTGGGGTCGAAGTCCGCGCCGCCCTTCCCCCCGCCGATCGGCAGCCCGGTCAGGGCGTTCTTGAAGATCTGCTCGAAGCCGAGGAACTTGACGATCCCCAGGTACACCGACGGGTGGAAACGCAGGCCACCCTTGAACGGGCCGAGAGCGCTGTTGAACTCCACGCGGAAACCCCGGTTCACCCGCACCCGGCCGTGGTCGTCCTCCCACGGCACCCGGAAGATGAGCTGCCGCTCCGGCTCGCAGATCCGCTCGACGATCCGGGCCTCCGCGTACTCCGGGTGCCGGGCCAGGGCCGGGCCGATGCTCTCCAGCACCTCCCGCACCGCCTGGTGGAACTCCGGCTCGCCCGGGTTGCGGGCCACCACGCTCGCGAACACCGTCTCCACGGTCTCCGGCATCACCGACACGTCCCTTCGGTCCCCGGCGGCCCCGTTGCCGCCCGCGTCGGCGTACGTGCGCCGAGCCGCCCCCGGGTACGGCCCGCGACCCCCGTCCGGTTCACCGACCGGCTCTACTGTGTCGGCGTGGACGAGACGATCTGGGACGCCGCCCGTGCCGCCCGTGCCTGGCTGGACGCCGCCAACGGCACCGGGCAGGCCGAGCTGACCTGCCGCATCCTCAAGCTGAGCGAGGAGGCGGGCGAGGTTGCCGGCGCCTGGATCGGCATGGTGGGGCAGAACCCGCGCAAGGGGGTCACGCACACCCGCGAGGACGTCGCGGCGGAACTCGCCGACGTCGCGTTCACCGCCCTGGTCGCCATCGAGAGCCTCGGACTGGACGCCCGCACCGTCCTGGACGAATGCGTGACAAAGGTGCGCACCCGCCTACTCCCACCCTCCCCCTGACCCCCCGCCCCGGTCGCCCACCGCGCCCCATGCCCCACGCCGGCGCTGAAAGGGCGGCAACTTCGGGGAAGTTGCGGGCTGCGGCACGGGGGAGGGGACATCTTCCCCGAAGTTGTCGCCGTTACGGCCGCCCGGGCGGCTGCGGTGCGCGTGGTCTGTGGCGTGGTGTCCGGTTCGGGGGTGTGGCCGGGGGTATCCCGGCCGCGGAATCGTGGCCGGCCGGGGGTCGTTACACATGGCAGACGATCGAGCAGGACGCGCAGCCCCCAGGCGCGGGTTCCTGGCCCCGGAATGACGGCGGGCAGCCGGTCGTTACATCCCCCTGGCACCGCGGACGAGCAACCCCCTGCTCGACGAGCGTGTGCCGATCCCCCGAACTTCCTTAGAGCGCCGGATGGTGCCTTGCACCCCGTACGGCCGATCCCCCTCGGCCCAGGGTGCTGACCCCCGAAGGAGCTTCCCCATGAACACGATCCTGCGTAAGAGCGTTCTGGGTATCGCTGGTCTGGCCTTCGCCGGTGGCGTCTTCGCCGGCCCGGTTGCCGCGCACGCCGCCGCTCCGATGGTGGAGTCGACGCCGGTCGCGGCTGCGGTGCAGGCCGACAAGGCCGACACCGGCAAGCTGATTCCGCACGGTGTGCAGGGCAAGCAGTCGCGCATCGACCTGTCGGATGAGCAGGTGGGCAACGTGAAGGCGATCATCGCGGCGACGAAGAAGGCCGACATGGACGAGCGTGCCGCGGTGGTGTCGATCGCGACCGCGTTGCAGGAGTCGAAGCTGGAGAACCTGGGTCACCTGGGTGAGCGCAACGACCACGACTCGCAGGGCCTGTTCCAGCAGCGTCCGAGCTCGGGTTGGGGCACCGTCGAGCAGATCACCGACCCGGAGTACTCGACGATGGCGTTCCTGAAGGGTCTGAAGCAGGTCGACGGCTGGCAGGACATGCCGCTGACCGAGGCCGCGCAGACCGTCCAGGTGTCGGCCTACCCCGACCACTACGCCCAGTGGGAGCAGCAGGCCGCCGACCTCGTCACCGAGCACTGGAACAGCTGACCATCACAGACCTTCCTCTCAGGGGGAACCAAGCCGCTGGCCGGCACCCGACAACGGGTGCCGGCCAGCGGCGTCTCCGGACACGGTCGAGGGGAGCGGGCGCGTCTGCAGGGCTCGGAGGAGCCAGTCGACCGCCGGCAGGAGGCTGTCCGTGGCCGCCGGCCAGCCGTTGACGACCGAGAGCAGGTGGAGGTACCGCTCCCGACGCGGGTCGCGGGCGGCCTCCAACCGGCTCAGCAGCCGCCGCCGGAGGTCGACGCCGTCGGGATGGCCGCAGAGGTCCGCGTACCGGGCCAGGGCCGTGGCGACGACGCGATCCGCTTCCGGCGCGGCGGGGTCGATGCCCGCCGCCAGAGCCGGGCGTACCTCCTCGTGGACCGTGACGAGGGCGTCGCGGCGTACCCCGGTGGCACCGCCCGCGACGCGGTCGTCCGCGTAGTGCTCGGCCACCCGTCGCAGGCCGGCACGAAAGTCCGGGTCCCGGGACAGCTCGGCCAGCTCGATCCACGCGGCGACCTGGTCGGCGTCGGGATCGTCCGGCAGGTCCGGGGTCATCGAACGCATGATCCCGGCGAACCCGCCGTCCGCGTCGAGCCCGCCGAAGACGGCGTCGAGGAACTCGTCCACCGACTGCCGTCGTCGGTCCGACGTGAGTCGGGTCAGCCTATGCATCAGATCCATCTCCTCGGGAGTCGTTCCGCGTCGGGCGATCGCGGTCAGCACCGCACGCCGCAGGCGCAGCGTCCGGATCTGCACGGTCAGCGCATCGGCGTGCGCCGCCGCGACCTCCGGAAGCGACACGTCCCGGTCTACGACCTTGCGCACCGTGGACAGGTCCAGACCGAGTTCGCGCAGCGTACGGACAAGGTCGAGACGAGCGAGGGCCTCGGTTCCGTAGCGGCGGTGGCCGGCCGGGGTGCGGCCGGTCGGCGGCACGATCCCGTGGTCGGAGTAGAACCGGATGGCCTTGACCGTCAGGCCGGTACGCCGGGCCAGGTCACCTATCGAGTGGAGCGCGTCGCCGTCCATGCCCTCCAGCTTTGCGTCTCCCCCGACGGGAGACGCAAGGAGTGATCCGTGGGCGCGTCGCACCCGTACCTTCTCGCGGGGACCGTGAAAGGGGAGACGATGGCGGCGTCGGGGCACCAGGAGAACCGCCGTCCGGGCGCGCAGGGCGGTGACCGCCCGACACCTGTGCCGGACGCCGTGGAGGAGCCGGCCGGGAAGCCCGGAAGGGACGACGCCGAACGGCCGGCGTGGCCGTACACGGCACGGGTGCTGATCGCGGCGGCGCTGGCGGTGCTCGCCCTCGGCGGCGTCGCAGTGGTGGTGACGCTCTCCGACCCGCAGCGGCTGGGTGTCGCGTTCTCCGGCGGCGAACCGGCCGGGCCACGGACGGGGCCGGCCGGGCGGCCGGCGGCCGAGCCGGGCGGCCTGGGCGCGGCGGCCGAGGCGTCCGCCCAGGAGACCGCGACGGGCGAGGTCGCCACGGCGCCCCTGGCCGGCCGGGGACGCGCGACCTTCGAGCTGGTGGACGGGCTGACCCGGCTCGACCTGCGGGTCGAGGACCTGGGCGACGAGCTGTACCGGATCGGCACGCCCTCGGATGGTGGCCTGCGGGCGGAGGCCGAGGTACGCGCCGACGTCGTCCGGCTGCGGTTCGCCCCGAGCGGACGGCCCGGTCCGGGTACGGCGGAGGTGGTCCTCAACGCCGCGGTGACGTGGCGGCTACGGCTGGCCGGCGGGGTGACCGAGCAGCGCCTGGACCTGACCGCCGCCCGGCTGGCCGGGGTGGAACTGGCCGGCGGGGCGACGACCACCGAGCTGCGCCTGCCCGAGATCACCGGCACGGTGACCGTGCGGATGACCGGCGGGGTGAACCGCTTCGACGTCGTCGTCCCCGGCACCCCGCCGGTACGGGTCCGGGCCGCCGCCGGGGCCGGTGCGGTCGCCGTCCACGGCGAGCGGACCGACGGCGTGGCCGCCGGCGCGCTGCTCGGCTCACCCGGCTGGGACCGCCTCCCCGACCGGCTGTTCCTCGACCTGGTCGCCGGGGCGAACACCGTCACCGTGGGTGCGGCTGACCGGGCCAGCACCGGAGGCGGGAGCTCGTCCGGGAGCCGGTGACGCGGGCCGCGTGCCGCGTAGAGTCGGGCCGTGGAGCGTACCGAGAAGATGCCGGCGGAGACCCGACCACCCGGCGTGGCGACGGTCGACCCCGGCAGCGTCCTGCTGCCGGGTCACGACGTGCCACTGGGGCGGTACACGACGGTGCGCCGGTTGCTCCCGCAGCGGCAGCGGCGGATGGTCGGGGCGTGGTGCTTCGTGGACCACTTCGGTCCGGCCGACGTCTCGCAGCGCCCCGGCATGGAGGTGCCGCCGCATCCGCACAGCGGCCTGCAGACCGTGACCTGGCTGCTCGACGGGGAGATCCTGCACCGCGACAGCCTCGGCAACGTCCAGCCGATCCGGCCCGGCCAGCTCAACGTGATGACCTCCGGCCACGGCATCACCCACTCCGAGCGGTCGCCGCAGGTGCGCCCGCCGCTGATGCACGGGATGCAGCTGTGGGTGGCCCTGCCGGACCCGGCGCGGGCCGGCGCGGCCGACTTCGCCCACCACGCCGACCTGCCCCGCTTCGTCGACGGCGATCTCGACGTGACGCTGCTCGTCGGTGAGCTGGCCGGCGAGCGGTCCCCGGCCGTCGTGCACACCCCGCTGCTCGGCGCGCAACTGGAGCTGCGTGGTGCGGCGCCGGCGACGCTGCCGCTACGGCGGGACTTCGAGTACGGGCTGCTGGCCATGTCGGGCTCGGCCGAGGTGGACGGGGTGGGCGTCGAGCCCGGCGCGCTGCTCTACCTCGGCAGAGGGCGCACGGAGCTGGCCCTGCGCGGCGAGCCGGGTTCGCGGCTGCTGCTGCTCGGCGGCGCACCGTTCGAGGAGCCCCTGGTGATGTGGTGGAACTTCGTCGGCCGCTCGCACGAGGAGGTCGTCGCCGCGCGGGAGGACTGGATGGCCGGGCGGCGGTTCGGCACCGTCGCCGACGACCCGGCGCCGCCGCTGCCCGCGCCGGAGCTGCCCACCACCCGCCTCAAGGCCCGCGACCGCAGCGGCGGCCTGCACGGCTGACCGGCAGGCGTGGCCGGCCCCGCGGTGGGTAGTCGCCGGGCATGCCGACCATCGCCATGTCCCGTACCGAGGACAAGAAGCGCCTGGTCCGCCGCCTGGCCGGCGGCGGGCGCGGGTTCGCCGAGCAGTACGGCTTCCGGGTCACCAACAACCCCTCGAGCCTGTTCCAGATCCTCTGCCTGGCTGTGCTGCTGGCCCGCCGGGGCGACTTCCGGCGTGCCGTGGACAGCGCGCACGCCCTGCCCGCCCAGGGCTGGGACAGTGCCGCCCGGCTGGCCCGGTCCCTGCACGCCGACCGGGTCCGGGTGCTACGCGAGTGCGGTCAGCGTGGTGACGTCGACGCCCTCGCCGACACGCTGGGCGACCTGGCCCGCACGGTGGTCGAGCGGTACCGGGGCGACCTGCGCCGCCTCCGGGCGGTGGCCCACCACGACCCGGCCCGGGAGCGGGAACTGCTCACCACGCTGCCCGGTGTGGACGCCGCCGTCGCCGACCTGTTCCTCCGCGAGGCGCAGGCGCTGTGGCGGGAGGTCGCTCCGGTCGCCGACCGGCGGGCGCTCGTCGCGGCCCGTCGGCTGGGGCTCGGCCGGTCCGCCGACGACCTCGCGGGACTGGCCGGCAGCGGCGAGTCCGAACGCCTCGCCTGGCTGGTGGGGTCGCTCGCGCGGGTGGACCTGGAGAAGAGTTACGCGGAGTTGAGCACCTGACGCCCGAACGTGCGTCGGCCCACAGTTCTGAAACTGTTACCCGTTCGGATGATATCTCGTCGTATGATGGTCCCGGCAGTGATGCCCGCCTGGTTCGGGCGTACATCAACCGCCTGGTGGTGAGGCCCCGGTTCGGGGTCTTCAGCATCGGGGACAGGTTCGTGGGGTGGCGCCCCGGGACGCGGTTCGCGACCCGGGGCGCCCGCCTGTCCAGCTCTCTCACTTCGGCAGGCCGGCCAGCAGGTTCACCGTCGCCGCGATGACGAACGCCCCGAACAGGTAGGACAGCATCGAGTGCGCCAGCACCGCGCGGCGCATCGCGTTGCTGGTCAGCGTGGTGTCGGAGACCTGGAACGTGGCCCCCACGGTGAACGCCAGGTACGCGAAGTCGGAGTAGCAGGGCCTCACCGGCTGGTTGAAGTCCACCCCGCCCTGCATCCCGGTGTAGTAGATCCGTGCGTACCGGGCGGCGAACACCGTGTGCACGACCAACCAGGACAGCAGCACGGTGAGCACGCCCACGGCGCCGAAGGCGTTCCGGGAGAGCAGCGTCGGCGCCCGGTGCGCGTTCGTCACCACGAGCCCCACCCCGAGCAGGCTCGCCAGGCAGGCGGCCAGCAGCAGCACGTCACGGACGGCCCGGTTGGGGTCCTCGCGTACCGACAGCCGGGCGGTCCGCGCGGCGTCGAGCGGGAACAGCTTGTGCCACACCAGCGCGAGCCAGCTCAGCGCGGCGGCGTCCCAGCCCACCAGCGGCGCGAGCATCGGGCCGGCCAGCACCAGCGTGGCGCCACCGGCCAGCACGCCGACCAGCGCCATGACGGTGAGTTGGACGGCGGCAGGAGGGTGACCGTCACGCACGGGTCAGGCGGCCGGCGCGGGCCCGGGTCACTCAGATGCCGCGCAGGTGCTGCGATACCCGTGTGTGCGGGTCCCGCGCCTGCAGGTTCCGCTGCGTGGCATCGACCTCCGGCGCGGCGTCGATCCCCGCCGAGCGGGCCACCTCGTTGCCGTTGGCGTAGTCGACCGGCGGCAACGCCCGCAACGCCTTCAGCACGTCCGGCGGGGCGCCCTCGCGCTCGGCCTCACGTACCACGTCGTCCTTCTCGGCCGGGTAGTCCAGGCTCGACAGGTACTGCAGCACGTCGGCGTAGCTCGCCATGGTGTCGGCTCCTCGTGGCATCGATGCGGTCACGACCGGCGGCGGTTACCCGTCCGCCCGGGTCTCACGCCGCCGGTACCGGAAAAACCGGGGCCGTTTCCCGACCCCGGCCGCGGGTAACCGCCAGCCCCGGCCCAGCCCTCAGGGAGTACCCATGAACTACGACACCTTCATCGTCCAGGTGGCAAGGCGCACCGGTTCGTCGTCGGAGCAGGCGGTGGAGCTGACCCGGGCGACGTTGGAGACGCTCGCCGACCGGCTCACCGGCGGCGAGGTGCTGGACCTGGCCGCGCAGCTGCCCCAGCCGTTGCAGGTGGTGGTGAAGGGCGGCGGGGAGGCGGCGGAGCGCTTCGGCGCGGCGGAGTTCGTGGCCCGGGTGGCGGCGCGCGCCCACGTCGACGAGGAGACGGCCCGGGACGCCGCGCGGGCGGTCTTCACGACGCTCCGGGAGGCGATCACCGGCGCCGAGTTCGACGACGTGGCGATGCAGTTCCCACGGGACTACCGGGACGTGGTGGAGCCGGCGATGGCGCCCGGCGCCACCCTGCGCTACTCCTGACCGGTACGCGCCTCAGGCGACGGCGCCGCTCGCGCGGAGGGCGGCGATGCGCTCGGCGTCGAAGCCGACCTCGGCCAGCAGCTCGTCGGTGTGCTCGCCGGGCTGCGGCGGCGGCCGGCGCAGAGCCGTCGGGGTGCCGGAGAAGCGCGGCGCCGGGGCCGGCTGGAGGACGCCGTCGGATTCGGTGTACGTGCCACGTGCGGCCAGGTGCGGGTGTTCCGGCGCCTCGGTCCAGTCCAGGACGGGCGCCACGCACGCGTCCGACGCGGACAGCAGCGCCGTCCACTCGTCCCGGGTGCGGGTCCGGAAGAGCCGGCCCCACGACTCGCGCAGCGCCGGCCAGTTCGCCGGGTCGGTGCGGTCCAGCGCCTCGTCCGGGTGCATCGGGAACCCGGTGCGTTGCACCAGTTCGTCGTAGAAGCGCGGCTCCAGCGCGCCCACCGCGAGGTACCTGCCGTCGGCGCACTCGTACGTGTCGTAGAACGGGGCGCCGCCGTCGAGCAGGTTGACCCCGCGCGGGTCCTGCCACATGCCGATCCGGCGCAGCGCGTGGATCTGGGTGCCGAGCACCGCGACACCGTCCACAATGGCCGCGTCCACCACCTGGCCGGGGGCGCCGCCGCGCACCGCGTACAGGGCGGAGACCAGGCCCAGGGCGAGCATCATGCCGCCGCCACCGAAGTCGCCGAGCAGGTTCATCGGCGGCACCGGGCGCTCCCCGGCCCGGCCGATGCCGTGCAGCGCCCCGGTCAGCGCCAGGTAGTCGATGTCGTGCCCCGCGTACGGCGCGGCCGGCCCGTCCTGGCCCCAGCCGGTCATCCGCCCGTACACCAGCCGGGGGTTGACCGCGTGACAGTCGGCCGGTCCCAGGCCGAGCCGCTCGGTCACGCCCGGCCGGAAACCCTCGATCAGCGCGTCCGCGTCGGCGAGCAGCGCGAGGACCGCCTCCCGCCCGCCGGCCGACTTCAGGTCCACCGCGATCGAGCGGCGGCCCCGGTTCAGCAGGTCCGGGTGCGGAGTGCCGAACGCGGAGGGGTTCACGTCGCCCACCCGGTCCACCCGGACCACGTCGGCGCCCAGGTCGGCCAGCATCATCGCGGTGAACGGGCCCGGCCCGATGCCGGCCAGCTCGATCACCCGTACGCCGGCGAGGGGACCGGTCACCGCGTCGTCCGTCATCGGGCCACCATAGGCGCTCGGCGTTTGTCGGGTAAGGGGCGGGGAACGCTCATGGGGTGGATCGGGGGAGTGGCGTGATCAGGGTGGCCATGCTGCACGGCCCCGGCCGCCCCGACGCCGATGGCGTCAGTGACTACGTGACGCACCTGGTCGATGCGCTGCGCGAGGTGGACGTCGAGGTGACCCCGGTGCCGCTGCGGCCGACCCGGGCGCGGGGCGGTTGGCGCGTGGCCGCCGCCCGGGCCGCCCGCCGGGTCCGTGAGCTGGCCCCGGACCTCGCGCACGTGCAGTTCGCGCCGTCGGCGTACCGGTTCTGCGGCCAGGCCGGCCTGCTGCCGCTGCGGCTGCCCCGCCGGATGCCACTGGTCACCACCGTCCACGAGTACGGCGGGTGGGCGTGGCCCGGCTGGCTGCCCGGCCGCCTCTGGTCCCGGGTCGAGCGGACCGGGCGCTGGGACCGGGAGACCGGTCGGCTCGTCCCGGCCAGCGCGGCGGTGGTCGTCACCAACCCGGGCCACGCGGCCCTGGTACGGGAGCGCACCGGACGCGAGCCGACGTACGTCCCGATCGCCCCGAACGTCGTCGACGGGACCGGCACGGCCACCGCCGGGCACCGGCTGCGGGCCGAGCTGGGCCTGCCCGAGGGCGCACCGGTGCTGGTCTTCTTCGGTTTCGTGCACCCGGTCAAGGGAGTGCGGTACCTGATCGAGGCGCTGCCCGACCTGCGGCGCACCCACCCCGACCTGCGGCTGCTGGTGGTGGGCGGCTTCGCCTCGCAGGCGCTGCCCGAGCCGGAGGCCCGGGCGTTCCGTGCCGAGCTGACCGCGCTCGCCGCCCACCACGACGTGGCCGGCGCGGTGACCTTCACTGACCACGTGCCGCGCGAGCGGGTCTCGGCGGTGCTGCACGCCGCCGACGTGGCGGTGCTGCCGTTCACCGCCGGGGTGAGCACCAAGAGCGGGGCCCTGCTCGCCGCGCTCGCGCACGGCGTGCCGACCGCCGTCACGGTGCCCGAGGAGGACGCGGACGACCTGCACCGCAGCGGGGCGGTGGCGGTGGTCCGGGCATGCCGGGACAGCGGTGCGATCGCGCGTACGGTGTCCCGGCTGCTCGCCGACCCGGTCCTGCGGCGACGGCTCGCCGAGCGGGGACGCGCGTTCGCCGCTGCGTACTCCTGGCCCCGGGTGGCCGCCGCGCACCGCGACCTGTACGCGCAGACCCTGGGGTGGGCCGGTGCCTGACCGGTACGCGGACATCCTGGTGGTCGACCTGCTCGGCGGAATCGGCGACCTGCTGATGCTGTTGCCGGCGGTGCACGGCCTGGCCCGCCGCAACCCGGGCGCGCGGCTGCGGGTCCTCACCCACGACCCGGGCGCCGGCCTGGTGCGCGTCGACCCGGCGGTGGCCGAGGTACGCACGCCCCGACACGACCGGCCCGGCGCCGAGCGGGAGGCGGTCCTGGCGGCCCTCGCGGCGCGGCGACCCGACCTGGCGGTCAGCACCACCCGCTACGACGGAATCCCGGACCTGCTGGAGGCCGCCGCCACCCACGCCGTGACGAACCTGTGGCGCGACCCGCCACCGGACCAGCCGGTCGGCCAGCGCTACCTGGAGATCCTGCACGCCGAGGGGCTGCTGGACCCGGCCGACCGGGCGGCCCGACCCCGGGTGCACGTCGGCGACCAGGCGCACCGGGCGGGGGAGCGGACCGTGGCCCGGCTGGTGGGTGAGCCGCTCGCGCCGCCGGTGGTGCTGGTCACCGACGCCGGAATGGCGGTGAAACGGTGGCCGTGGCGGCACTGGCGGACCCTGGCCGGCGAGCTGACCCGGCGCGGCCACCCGGTGCTCACCGTCGGCCCGGTCGACCCCGAGGCGCCGCTCGGTGTGCCGCTGCCCCGCGTCGACCTGCCCACCCTCGCCGGGCAGCTCGCCGCCGTGGGCCGGCGGGGTGGCGTGGTGGTCGGGCCCGACACCGGACCGGTGCGGCTGGCCGCCGCGGCCGGCGCCGCGACCGTCGGGCTGTTCGGGCCCACCGACGCGCGGCGGTACGGGACCGGCGACCTCGACCTCCAGGGGCTGCCCGACTGCGCGTACCGACGGCCCACCGCGATCGCCGACCAGCCCTGCTGGTGGCAGGCACGGTGCCCGCTGGACCCGGCCGGACCGGCGTGCATGGCCGACCTGGACGTGGACACCGTCCTCGCGGCGGTCACCGGCGGCACGTGAGACCGGCGTGCCCCGCTTGGCGGGCCAATGAGCCTGGCCTAACCTTGTGGCGGCGAGGGGAGTACTTCCCACGAACCATTCCGGTCAGTACGGCGGGCCTCAGAGCCTTCCCCGGGTGGTTGCCCACGATGTGTGGGTGAAGGAGACCTCGAACATGACACGGTGTTCGAGGAGGCCCTATGTCCGGTTCGTCATATCTTGCTGCCACCGAGATCACTTCGGTGGGCACCCCCACGCTGTGGGGCGTCACCATCGCCGGCGTGCTCGCGCTGCTGGTCCTGGACTTCCTCGTCACCCGTAAGCCGCACGAGGTGTCGATCCGTGAGGCGCTGGGCTGGTCGGCGTTCTACGTCGCCCTCCCGCTGGCCTTCGGCGCGTGGATCTGGTCCCGCTACGGGTCCCAGCAGGGCATCGAGTACCTGACCGGTTACCTGGTCGAGAAGTCCCTCTCGGTGGACAACCTGTTCGTCTTCATGCTGCTGCTCGCCGCGTTCGCGGTGCCGGCCGTGCTCGCCCAGCGCGTCCTGCTCTACGGCATCGCCGGGGCGCTGGTGCTGCGCGCGATCTTCATCGCCCTCGGCGCCGCCGCGTTGCAGACCCTCGACTTCGCCTTCCTGCTCTTCGCGATCATCCTCATCGCCACCGCGGTGAAGCTGCTGCGCGACGCCCTCTCCGGGCACGAGCAGGAGGTCGACATCAGCAAGATGCGCTCGGTGAAGCTGCTGCGCCGGTTCATGCCGGTGACCGACGAGTACCAGGGCACGAAGCTGACCGTCCGGGTCGACGGCAGGCGGGCGCTCACGCCGCTGGCGCTGGTCACGGTGGCCGTGCTCGCCACCGACGTGGTCTTCGCCGTCGACTCGGTGCCGGCGGTCTACGGCATCACCGAGGACCCGTACCTGGTCTTCGCCACCAACGCGTTCGCCCTGCTCGGCCTGCGCGCGCTCTACTTCGTCCTGCACGCCGCGCTCAGCCGTCTGGTGCACCTCAGCTACGGCCTGGCGATCATCCTGGCGTTCATCGGCGTCAAACTGGGCCTGCACTGGGCGCACGGGATCTGGTCCGGCGTCCCCGAGATCCCGACGCTGGCCTCGCTCGGCGTCATCATCGGCGTGCTGGTGATCGTCACCATCACCAGCCTGCGCGCCACCCGGACCACCGTGTCGCAGGAGAAGGACGTGGTCGTGGAACACCGCTGAGGTGGTCCGCCCCGTCGGCCGGTTTCCGGTCGAGAGGGCGCGGCGCACCCGCCGCGGGTGGTACGACTGACGGATGGGAATCGTGTCACCGGGCTTCCAGGGCCGGCCCCGCTCGGCGGAGCCGGCCCTGCCGCCGGGGCAGTACCTGACCGAGGACTTCCCCGTGCTGTCCGCCGGACCCACACCGCGGGTTCCGGTGGACACGTGGGAGTTCGTCGTCGCGACCGAGACCGCCACCGAGTTCCGGTGGACCTGGGACGAGATGACGGCGCTGCCGCAGGAGACCTTGACGGCGGACATCCACTGCGTCACCCGCTGGTCCAAGCTGGGCACCTCCTGGCGCGGTGTCTCACTGGACACGCTCCTGGAGGGGGTGGACACCGCGGCCGACTACGCGCAGGCCCACTCGTACGGCGGGTACACCACCAACCTGCCGTTGGACGACCTGCGCGACGGCCGGGCCTGGGTGGTGCACACCTACGACGACGAGCCGCTGGCCGCCGAGCACGGCGGCCCGGCCCGGCTGCTCGTGCCGCACCTGTATCTCTGGAAGTCCGCCAAGTGGGTGCGCGGCATCCGCCTCACCGTCGAGGACGAGCCGGGCTTCTGGGAGACCGCCGGCTACCACGACTACGGCGACCCGTGGCGTGAGCAGCGGTACCAGGGTGACTGAGCGGGCCGTCGTGGCGGACACCCCGGCGCGCGGCCCCGCCCGGTGGCGGGTCGCCCGGCTCGTCGAGCGCCGCATGGAGACCCCGACCGCGCAGACCCTCGTGCTCGACGTGCCCGACTGGCCGGGGCACCTGCCCGGGCAGCACCTCGACGTGCGGCTCACCGCCCCGGACGGCTACCAGGCCGCCCGGTCGTACTCGATGGCCGGCCCCGCCGACGGCAGCCGGATCGAGCTGACCGTGCAGCGGGTCGCCGACGGCGAGGTGTCGCCGTACCTGCTCGACACGTGGGCGCCGGGTGACCCGGTGGAGGTGCGTGGCCCGGTCGGCGGCTGGTTCGTCTGGCGGCCCGAGGAGACCGCGCCGGTCCTGCTCGTCGGGGGCGGCTCCGGAGTCGTCCCGCTGATGGCCATGGTCCGCGCCCGGCGCGCCGCCGGCAGCCGGGTCCCGTTCCGGCTGCTCTACTCGGTGCGCACCCCGGCCGACGTGATCTACGCCGACGAGCTGCGCCGCCGCACCCGCGACGACTTCGGCCTCGACGTGGCGTACGTGTACACCCGCGAGGCGCCCGTGGGCTGGCGGGGCGAGCCGCACCGGGTCGGCCTCGCGGACGTCAACAGTCACGGCTGGCCGCCCGACCTGGAACCGCTCTGCTACGTGTGCGGGCCGACCGGGTTCGTGGAGACGGTCGCCGACCTGCTGGTCGGGCTGCGTCACCAGCCCCGGCGGGTGAAGACCGAGCGGTTCGGTCCGACCGGCTGACGTTCGCCTGTCGCCGGTTCGCCGCACCTGGAGGAGGAGAACGCGATGACCGACATGTCGTACCTGGACGGCAACATGCTCGACGGCCCGCTGCGGGAGTTGTTCGCCGTCGACCTGAGCAGCGCCACCGGCCGCTGCGACCACTGCGGCAGGGTCGGCCCCATGGCCGGGCTGCAGGTCTACTCCCACGCACCCGGGCTGGTGGGGCGCTGCCCGGCCTGCACCGAGGTGATGCTGCGCCTGGTCCGCGCCCCCGACCGGGCCTGGTTCGACCTGCGCGGCACGACCTTCCTCGAGGTCCCGATGCCCCTGGACCAACCCCACCCGGGCCCGCTCTGACCCACCCCGCCCCACCCCACCCCCTCCCCGCGCCCTCCCCGCGCGGTCCCCACCCCCTCTCCCGCGCGATCTTGCACTTTCGGTCGCGTGAATGAGGTTTTCGAGAGCCTTTGTCGCGGCACAAAGTGCAAGATCGCGGAATGAAGAGGAGATGGAAGGGGGAGGGGATCAGGGAAGGTGGCGGTGTACGACCCGGCAGCGCCGAGGGTCACCACCACCAGGCGTACGCCCGCCTGAACACCACGGGTCCCGCCACGCCTCGTCGTGCCAGGTGGAGTTGCCGTGCCGCTCGTACCAGCGGCCGGCGGCGGTGCGCACCGGCGAGGTTGCGTGGCGCTCCCAGGTCAGCAGGTCCGTCGACGTGGCCAGGCCGATGTCGTCGAACGCGGGCCGGTCGGCGGGCACGTCAGGGGGAAATGATGCCTCATCAGGCACGCCGCGACGGCACGACCCAAGCCGACCGACCCCGGCGGACCAGACCCGAAGACCTGGCCGCCGTCTCCTCCGGTTGGACAGCCGGCGGGCCGACCGGCCAGAGTGTCCGCCGTGAGGTACCTGCGGACGGCCGGCGCGGTCGGGATCAGACGGCCCCGGCCCGGCGACGAGGCGGAGTTCACCGCCGCCGCCCGGCGCAGCCGGGACCTGCACCACCCCTGGCTGACCGCTCCCGCCGACCCGGCGGCGTACGCCGCGTACCTCGCCAAGCTGCGCCGCCGGGACCACTCCGGCTACCTGATCTGCGACCGGGCCAGCGGAGCGATCGCCGGGTACGCGAACATCAGCGCCATCGTCCTGGGCGCCCTGCGCGGCGGCTTCCTGGGCTACGCCGCGTTCCTGCCGTTCAGCGGCACGGGACACGCCTCGACCGGTATCGGCCTGGTCGTCGACCACGCGTTCACCGCGCTGGGCCTGCACCGGCTGGAGGCCAACATCCAACCGGGCAACGAGCCGTCCCGGGCGGTGGCCCGCAAGCTCGGCTTCCGGCTGGAGGGCTTCTCCCCGGACTACCTCTTCATCGACGGGGCCTGGCGCGACCACGAACGCTGGGCCATCACCGCCCCCGATCGGTGATCAAGGGGTTCGCGTCAGGGTCCGCGCCGGAACTGACGCAAACCCCTTGATCAACGCGGGGTGGGGTGGGGCGGGGCGGGGCGGGGCGGGTGGGTGGGGTGGGGGGTGGGTGGTTAGCGGCCGGGGCCGCGGGTTTCGCGGCGCTGGACGCCGAGGCGCTCGATGCGCCCCTGCTTCTGCTCGACGCGCCGCCGCTGCCGGGGCGTGAGCTGCTTGCGGCCGCTCTGCTGCAGGTAGATCGGCTGGCGCTGGTCGTTCGACATGGGGGCGCTCATGACCGTTTCCTCCTCGTCGTGCGTGCTGCGGACGCTCCCACCGTGCGCCCGCACCGGGTGAGCGGACCCCACCCGATGCGGGCTATCCGGACCGGACGTCAACTGGGTCCGCGGCGACCGATACTTCCGGTACCAGTGCGACAACAAGCTGGACGGGGGGTGCGGGAGCAATACCCGGAGTATGCCGAAGGTGGACGACCTGATCCGCGAGATGGTGTTCGAGCACCACGACAAGATGTCTGAGGCCGGCGAGCCGGTCAGCGAGCCTGACGCCGAGGACCAGGAGCGCCTGGAGGGTATCGAAGAACTGCTCCAGGAACTGTGGGCGCAGTGGAAGCACCCGGACAAGAGCCAGAGACTGCCGGGGCAGGACTACTTCGCCATGCGGGCCGAGCTGATTAAGGAGAGGGACGAGCTGCTGGCGGCGCGCTCCGTGGTCGAGAACCGGACGGCGTCGACCGACCAGGTGAGGGATGTGCGCAACGGCTGGGACGCTGCCACGATCCACGAGAAGCGCGCCTTCATCAATCGGTACGTGGAGGCCGTCATCATCCTGCCGATCGAGCCGGTGTGGAACGAGAAGCTGGGTCGCGTAGTCAGGCCGGGGACGAGGCTATTCAACGAGGATCTGATCGAGCCGGTGTGGAGGTAGGCCGGAAGCACGAAAAACCCCCAGCACGGATGCTGGGGGTTTTTCCTATGCCGCTTCCCGGCGCTTTACCTTGATCCCGAGGCCGCATTCGCGGCTGACCACTGCTCCCAGGTGATCGGCGGAGCGTTCTTGAGCTGGCGATCGATCCATGCCCTGCGACGGGCTTCGGCCTCGCTCACCCGAGCATCCCCGCCGGGTCGCCCTCGTCGCCGTGCGGCTCGAAGATGATCGCGCGCAGCTCCTCGTCGTTACTGCCTGCGTCCGAGGCGTCCAGCGGTGTTTGTCCATATCGGCAGTCATGGATGGTGGGTTCACCCGGTGCGGGTGATGCCGCGGCCCCGTGTCCCTTCCTACGGTGGATGCATGGCTGCCGCGCGTCCGACGCCCGCCGACCCGTTCCCCGGCGTGACCGCCCTGAGCCGTGAGCCGGGGGACCAGCGGGCCGTCCCGCCCGAGCTGGGCACGAACTCCATCGCCGTGCTCAACGGCCCGACCTTCCTGTACTCCGACTCGTGCGGGGACGTGCCGCCGGGCACCATCGGGGGGCTCGTCCACATGGACACCCGCCTGCTCAGTGGTTGGGTGCTCACCGTCAACGGGGCTCAACTGCTGCCGCTGCGCGGCGAGACGATCGACCACTACTCGGCCCAGTTCATGCTGGCCAACCCCGACGTGCCCGGGCTGCCGCCGGACAGCCTCGCCGCCCGTCGCATCCGCTACGTCGGTGACGGCTTCCACGAGCGGGTCGAGCTGCTGTCCTTCCGGACCGAGCGGGTGCGGCTGGAGGTGCGGCTGGCCGTCGCCGCGGACTTCGCCGACCTCTTCGAAGTCAAGTCCGGGGTGCGGAATCGTTCGGCCCGGATCACCCGCTCCCACGCCCCGCACGAGCTGCGTTTCGACTACTCCGCCGACGGTTTCGCCGCGTCCACGCAGGTCCGGTCGGATCCGCCGGCCACCCGCGTCGAAGGCGACGACCTCGTCTGGGAGGTCGAACTCGACCCCCGTGAGGGGTGGCATGTCGACCTGGTCGTGCCCCTGCCGACGGGGCACCGCGTGATGATCGACCCCCTCGGCGGCGACATCTCGCAAGTTATTCACCGGTCCACCGACAACCCACTGCGCCGCTGGGTGGAGGACCGGGCTGCCCTGCACAGTGACAACTCGGTGGTGGAGCGGGCCACCAACCGCTCCCGCTTCGACCTCGCCGCGCTCCGGCTCGACCTGGAGATCCGCGGGCAGCGGGTGATGCTGCCCGGCGCCGGCCTGCCGTGGTTCCTCACCGTGTTCGGCCGGGACACGGTGATCACCGCGTACCAGACGCTGGTGGCCGGGCCGGCGCTGGCGAAGGGGGCGCTCCTCGCGCTCGCCGGGCTCCAGGGGCGCACCTGCGACGACTTCACCGACGAGGAGTCGGGCAAGATCCTGCACGAGTTCCGCAGCGGCGAGCTGACCCGCACCGGCGTCAAGCCGTACAACCCCAACTACGGCACCGCCGACGCCACCCAGCTCTGGTTGATCCTCCTGTCGGAGTACTGGCGGTGGACCGGTGACGACGACCTGGTCCGATCGCTGCGCGACAACGCCCTCGCCGCCCTGACCTGGATCGACGAGTTCGGCGACCGCGACGGCGACGGCTACGTCGAGTACGCCACCCGCTCACCCGAGGGGCTCGGCAACCAGTGCTGGCGGGACTCCCCGGACGGGGTGCGCTTCTCCGACGGGCGGATGCCGGTGCTGCCGATCGCCACCAGCGACCTGCAGGGCTACACGTACGACGCGAAGCTCCGGCTCGCCGAGCTGGCCGACGGCCCGCTGGCCGACCCGGCGCTGGCGCGGCGGCTGCGCGCGGACGCCGCGGACCTGTTCGACCGGTTCAACCGCGACTTCTGGATCGAGGAGCGGGGCGGCTTCTACGCAACCGGCCTGGACGGGGACAAGAATCGCATCGACTCGAAGACCTCCAACATGGGCCACCTGCTGTGGAGCGGCATCGTGCCGCCGGACCGCGCCGGAGCGGTGGTCCGCCAGCTCGTGCACCCCGACATGTTCTCGGGTTGGGGCATCCGCACCCTGTCCCGGGAGGACCGGCCGTACAACGCGCTCGGGTACCACCTCGGTACCGTCTGGCCGCACGACAGCTCCATCGCGGTGCTGGGGATGGCCCGCTACGGCTACCGGGCCGAGGCCAACCAGGTCAGCATCGCCCTGCTCGAAGCGGCCGAGCAGTTCGACTACCGGCTGCCGGAGGCGCTCAGCGGGTACGTCCGCGAGCGGACCCTGTTCGCCGTCCCGTACCCGACCGCGTGCAGCCCGCAGGCCTGGGCGGCGGGTGCGCCGCTGGCGCTGGTGCGGGCGATGCTCGGGCTCAACCCGGTCGACGGGCGCCTGACCATCGACCCGGTCATCCCGCCCGAGATAGGCCGGATCACCGCCGAGCGCGTCCGTGCCTTCGGGCAGCTCTGGGAGGTGGAGGCGGTCGCCGGCACCGGCCACGTCCGCCGGTCCGCCGGTCCGCCGGCTGACGGCAGGTCACCGGCTGCGCCTGATCTGCCACGTTTGTCCGCCCCGGCGATGGGAACGGGGCCGAAATGACGAAACCTCGTGTGGTGATCGTGGGGGCCGGGTTCGCCGGTTACCACGCGGCGAAGACGCTGAGCCGGCTGGCGAAGGGCCGGGCCGAGATCGTGGTCCTCAATGCCACCGACTACTTCCTCTACCTGCCGCTGCTGCCCGAGGTGGCAGCCGGAGTGGTCGAGCCGACGCGGATCTCCGTGCCGCTCGCGGGCACCCTGCCCGGCGTACGGGTCGTCATCGGCGAGGCCGACCACGTCGATCTGCAGAACCGCTGGGTCGGCTTCACCCAGCCCGAGGGGGACCACAACCGCCTCGCGTACGACCGGCTGGTGCTCGCCGTCGGCAGCGTCAACAAGCTGCTGCCCATCCCCGGTGTGACCGAGTACGCGCACGGCTTCCGCAGCCTGCCCGAGGCGCTGTTCCTGCACGACCACGTCGTGCGGCAGATCGAGCTGGCCGAGCAGGCCGAGGACCCGGACGAGCAGCGGGCCCGTGCCACCTTCGTCGTCGTCGGCGCGGGATACACCGGCACCGAGGTCGCCGCGCACGGGCAACTCTTCACCGACGCTCTCGCCCGCCACCGGACCCGCCTCAAGATCCGCCCCAGGTGGATGCTGCTGGACGTCGCCCCGCGTGCGCTGCCGGAGTTGAACGAGCGCATGTCCAAGACCGCCCACAAGGTGCTCGACCGGCGCGGCGTCGACGTCCGGATGGGCACCTCGGTCGCGGTGGCCACCGCCGACGGGGTCAAGCTCACCGACGGCGACTACATCCCGACCTGCACCCTGGTCTGGTGCGTGGGCGTCCGCCCCGACCCCTTCGTCTCCGAACTGGGCCTGCGCACCGAGAAGGGTCGCCTCGTCACCGACGAGTTCCTGAACGTCCCCGGCTTCCCCGAGGTGTACGCCTGCGGCGACGCGGCCGCGGTGCCCGACATGACCCGCCCCGGCCAGATCTGCACCATGACCGCCCAGCACGCCCAGCGGCAGGGCAAGTTGGTCGCGCACAACATCGCCGCCTCGTACGGGTTCGGGCGGCGCAAGCCGTACAAGCACCACGACCTCGGCTGGGTGGTCGACCTGGGCGGCAAGGACGCCGCCGCGAACCCGCTCCAGGTGCCGCTGGCCGGGCTGCCCGCGAAGGCCGTCACCCGGGGCTACCACCTGCTCGCCATGCCCGGCAACCGGGCGCGCGTCGGCGCCGACTGGCTCCTCGACGCCGCCCTGACCCGCCCGGCCGTGCAGCTCGGCCTCGTCCCGGCGAACTCCGTCCCACTGGAGAGTTCCTCACCCGAGGTCCCCGTCCACGCCACGCGCTGACGCCGCCCCCAGCTCCACAAGCTGGGATCTGGCTCCGATATCCAAGACCTCCCCCCGGAGCGGGGCAGGGCGCGGGGCGCGGGTGTCAGGGTGGGGTGGTGAGGGTGGCGTCGGTGGCGGGGCGGGCGCCGGCCGTGAACCTGTCGAGGGGTGCGCCGTGCAGGACGCCTCCCGGTACCTCGTCGCGGGCGGCACGGGCCGCCAGGCGGGCCACCGGCAGCCGCCCGGTGCGTGCCGCGGCGGCGAGCACCACGTTGCCGTACCGCCGGCCGCGCAGCATCCGCCGGTCGGCGACCAGGCACACGTCGCCGAAGACGGCCCGCAGGGTCGCCACCTGCACCCGGGCGAAGACCAGCGGGGGCAGGTCGGTCACGTTCACCAGGTACACGCCGTCCGGGCGCAGGGTGCGGGCCACCTCGGTCACGAACTCGACGCCGGCGACGTGCGCCGGCATCCGGGCGGCCTGGTAGATGTCGGCGAGCACCAGGTCGTACCGGCCGGCGGGGGCGGCGGTGACCGCCGCGCGGGCGTCGGCGACCTGCACGGTCACGTCGCCGGGCAGGGTGGGCAGCTCACGGGCCACCAGGTCGACGACCGTGGGGTCCCGCTCGACCACCCGTTGGCGCGACCCGGGCCGGGTCGCGGTCAGGTAGCGAGGGAGAGTCAACGCGCCGCCGCCCAGGTGCAGGACCTCCAGGGGCCGACCGGCCGGCGCCACGAGGTCCGCGACGGCGGCCATCCGCCGGACGTACTCGAAGTGCAGGTGCCGGGGGTCGGCGAGATCCACGTAGGACTGTTCGACACCGTCGGCGAGCAGCAGGCGCCCGGTCGGGCGGGCCGGGTCGGCGACCAGCTGCAGCCGTTCGTCGGCGCGGTCCATGCGGGGCACGCTAGACCATCACGCGTCGGCGGCGGGCCGGTGGGCGTACACCCACCGGCCCGCCGAACGCTGTCAGGAAGGTGCCGGGTCAGCCGCTCGCCATCCCGGCGCCCGCCTCGTCGATCGCGTCGTCGATCGTGTATGCCAGGTCGACGTCCTGGGCGGTCACCGCACCGGCCTGCCGGGACCGTACGGTCAGCACGGCGGTCGTGGCGTCGGGCCGGCCGATGCGCGGACCGCGACCGGTCTCCAACCGGAGCCGGTCCAGCCGGTCGAGGACCCGGTCCAGGTTGTCCGGCGGCAGTTCGACCGTCCGCGTGAGCGCCTGCCCGTCGCCCGACCAGTACGGCAACCCGTTCAGCGCCTCGTTGAGCTCGTCGCCGCGCAGCGGCGGCGTGCTGGTCGTCGGGCCGACCACACCCCCGCCGGCGTCCGGCGGGGCCAGCAGGTCCCGCAACCCGTCCGGTACGTGCAATGACTCGACCAGGTCGCCGTCGCGGGCGGCCAGCGCGGCGAGTGTCGCCGATGCCTGGTAGCGGGCCTGCTCCGGGCTGCGGCCACTGAGCCGGCCGACCTCGGCCAGGAAGCCGGGCAGGTCGGCGTGGCTCCGCACCCCGTCGACCGGCGTGACGTCGTGCAGGGACACGGGCACCGCCTCCAGCAGCCGGCGCCGCTCACCCTCGTCGAGCGCCCACGCCAGGGCCAGCACAGTGGCCTCCGCACCGACCTTCGCCGTACGGAAGTCGACGCCGGCCCGGCGACCCACGTCCTCCACCAGATCGCGGTAACCCGTCTGCGTCACCCCGGGGGTGCCGGTGGCGGGACCGGGGCGTGGCCAGTTGGTCTCGGGCACGGCGGCGGGCGGCGGCGCGGGCCCGCCCCGGGTGGCGTCGGGCTTGCGACGTTGGCCGGCCGGGGCCGGGCCGATCCGCCGGCCCTTGTCGAGGTGGGTGAGCTGCTTGGAGGCGCTCAGGCTGGCACCGGTCTCGCTGGCCTGCATGCCACGTTCCCGCGCCTCGCGGGCCAGGGCCCGACGGCGCTGGTTGTCGCCCTCCATCTGCTTGCGCATGGTGACACCTCGCTTCGGCTGAGCGTGCGTACGTCCGTCGGTCGCCTTCCCGTCGAGGCCGGGGAAGTAACGGGCCGGACGGGTCGACGGCGGGGTGCCGACGGTGCCCGGAAGCTTCATCCCGGGCGGGTGAGGGGGGGTCACCCGGAGGCGGCCCACGATGGCGGTGGACCGGGGAACTTCCGATGTACGCGGAAGGAAAAGGTCGTGATGAAGAGGATCGTCGAGATCGTTCCCGCCCGACCCGGCTGGTACGCCCGCTGGCGGCTCTCACCCGAGGACACCCGCAGTTACGCGGTCAGCCTGTGGGCGCTGCTGGAGGACGCGGACGGCACCGGCCGTGAGGTGGTCGGCGTGGACTGTATCGGCCAGTGGCCGGGTGCGGACGACAACGAGGCGGGTGGGGAGTTCGTCCGCTATCTCTTCCAGACACCGGATTCCGGCTCACCGGAGGACGCCGAACCTCTCCGGACCGAGCAGCAGCGGACGACCGGACCTCGACTGCAACCGGTCACCGCGCCCTGAACCACACTCCGGCCCCCGACCCCTGGTCCCAGGGTCGGGGGCCACCCCCCGTCCGGGCCGCAGGCTCGTTCCCGGCGGTGCGGGTGGGCTCCCCCCGCGCCGAGACGACAGCGATGACGTCGGGTGGATCGGGGCGCGTCCGGGTCAGCCGGCCTCGCGCAGGCCGCCGTCCGCGCTGGGATCGACGGCGAGCAGCTCGACGAGGCCGGTGCGGTCGAGGAGCTGCTGAAGCTGCGGGCTGACGCCCGTCAGGCGCACCGGGCCGGTGCCGGCGCGGTGCACCACCACGAACGCACTGAGGCCGGACGAGTCGCAGAGCCCGACGCCCGTGAGGTCGATCACCAGGTCGTGGCAGCCGTCCCGGCGCAGCTCGGCCACCGCGTCGATGAGCTCCGGCGCGGTGTCGTAGTCCAGGTCTCCGGTCAGCCGCAGCCGGGCGTGCCCGGCGCCGAGCCGGGTCACCTCGATGGTCAACAGCTGGTGCGCCATGACTCCATGTTCCCAGCACGACGGCGGATGGCAAACAGCGGGGAGCGCGGCGATCCCTACCGGACCCGCGAGTGGTGCCGGCAGGCCGCCGGCGCAACGGTCAGGCCTGACGTTGCACGCGCATTGCGCTGTGCGCGTCGCCCATCGGGCGGGCCAGCAGGCCCATGACGCCCGTCATGTCCAGGATCGTCTCCAGGAAGCGGGGGACCGCGCGCAACTCGATGGCGGTGCCGGCCTGCTGCCCCTCACGCCAGGCGTGCACGATGACGCCGAGGCCGGTGCTGTCGATGAACTCCAGTCCGGCGAAGTCCAGGACGAGCACCGCAGGCGCGTCGGCGAGCGTCCGCTCGACCTCGTACCGCAGCGGTGCGGCCGTGGTGTAGGCCAGGTCGCCACCGACCATGATGAGGGGGACGTCCGGATCCGACCGATCGACGGACATGATCAGCGGCACCGTCTCCGCCTTCCTCCCATGGGGTGACACGCTCAACGCCTTTCCGCAGGCGGCCGCTCGGGCAGGGGCCGAGAGGATCGTAACAACGCCCGTCCGGACCCGCCCGGTGTGCGGCCATCCACCCGCGAGGGCGTGGGGTGGCGGAACCGGCACACCGGCGTAGGGTGGGTCGAAGAGACGTGACCACGAGCGCCGTGTCCGGCGCGTTGCAGGTGTCGACAAGGAGTGGGGCTCAGCTGGTGACTGCTGCCGACGTCAGGGGTCAGGACCCGGGCGACGGACGGATCTCCACGCCGAGTGCCGCGCGGGCCCCGGCGTGGCCCGTCGACGCCCCGGCTCGCTCCGCCGCCCTGCCCGCGCTCGCACCGGACCGCGGCCACGCCGCACCGGACTGGTCCGAGGTCGTCGAGCACTTCCGGGAGGGCCTCGTCATCTGCGACGCCGACGGCGTCGTCCGCCACCTCAGCCCGGTCGCCGAGCGGCTGCTTCCCGAGGTCGTTCCGGGTGAGCTGCTGGCGGCGGCCGGTGTCGCCGGGCTCGGCGCCGGCGGTGACTTCACCCACCACGGGCGTCGGCTGCGAGCCCGCCGGGTCCCGTTGTCGGCCGCCCGCTCCTGCTGGTACGTCGAGGACGTCACCGAGATCGTCTCCCGCGCCGACGCGCTGCTCGCCGAGCGGGCCCGTTCGGCGTTCCTCGCCGTGGCCGGCGAGAAGCTGGGCAACCCGCTGCACCCCGACCGGGCCGCCTCCGCGGTGGTCCGGCTGGCCGTGCCCACCCTGGCCGAGGTCGCGGTGCTGGTGCTGGCGCCCCGGTCGGGGCGGTCCCGCTGGTGGCGGGCGTCGCGGGGCCAGGACGAGGCGCCCACCGTCGACAGCGGCGTGCTCGACGCCCCCGACCTGCCCCCGGCCATCGTCGAGGGCCTGCAGGGCTCCGAGCCGCACGCCGTGGACTGGCTGGTCGAGCAGGCCGTGGAGGCCGGGTGGCTGCCCGGCCTGACCTCCGTCGAGGCGTGCGCCCGGGTGGTGCCGCTGCCCGGCCGGGACGCGCCGGCCGGGGTGCTGCTGGTGGCCCGGCGCGCGACCCGGTGGTACGACGACGCCGACATCGATCTCGTCCGGGCCTTCGGGGCGCGGGCCGGGGCGGCGCTGACCACCGCCATGCTCTACCGCGACCAGGCCGAGGTCGCCGACACGCTCCAGGCCAGTCTGGTGCCGGTGGAGCCGGCCGAGGCGACCGGCGTGCAGTGGGGCACCGCGTACCGGCCCGCGCAGGCGGGGTTGCGTATCGGCGGGGACTTCTACGGCTCGCACCGGCTGCCCGACGGCAGCTCGCTGTTCTTCCTCGGCGACGTCTCCGGCAAGGGCGTCGAGGCGGCCGTCTTCACCGGGCAGCTCCGGCAGTGCCTGCACGCGCTGCACCGGGTCGAGTCGCACCCGGGGCGGCTGCTGAAGCTGCTCAACGACGCGTTGCTGGAGACCACCCAGGCGCATGACCGGGGCCGGTTCGCCACCATGGTGCTCGGGGTCGTCAGGCCACACCGCGACGGTGGGCTCACCCTGGCTCTGGCCGGCGGTGGCCATCTGCCGCCGCTGGTGCTGCGGAACTCCGGCGAGGTCGAGCAGGTGTCGTTGAGCGGCATGCTGGTCGGTGTCGTGCCGGATCCGCGCATCGGCGAGGCGACGGTCCGCCTGGAGGCGGGCGAGACGTGCCTGCTCTACAGCGACGGCGTGACCGAGGCGCGCGGCGGCCGGAGCGGGCAGGAGCAGTTCGGCCCCGAGCGGCTGGTCGGCCTGGTGAGTGGTTGCCACCGCATGCCGGCGCCGGCCCTGGCCGAGCGGATCGAGCAGGTCACCTGTGACTGGCTGGGGCACGGGGACCACGACGACATCGCCGTGCTGGCGCTGCGTGCGACCGGCCCGGGTGGGCGTGTCCCGCGGCATCTGCACGCGGTGCCCGAGCCGGCGGCGACCGACACGAGGGAGTCGCGCCCGTGAGTGCTCCGACCACCGAGGCCGGCCTGACCGGCGCCTGGTCCGGCTACCTGAACTGCCTGGAGGAGGCCGACGAGTACGCCGCGATCGAGGTGGCGACCGGTCTGCTGGAGGGCGGCGTGCCCGCCGAGCGGGTGCTGCTGGACCTCGTCGCGCCCGCGCAGGCCGAGGTGGGGGAGCGGTGGGCGCGCAACGAGTGGAGCGTCGCCCAGGAGCACGCCGCCACCCACATCAGCGAACGGGTGGTGGCGGCGGTCGCCGCGTACGCCAATCCGCGTCCGACGCGGGGGCGGGTCGTGGTGGCCTGCATGGACGGCGAGTGGCACGCGCTGCCGCCCCGGCTGGTGGCCGAGGTGCTGCGGCTGCGCGGCTGGCAGGTGACCTTCCTCGGAGCGAGTGTCCCGGCCGCGCACCTGGTGTCGTACCTGCACCGGCACGACGCCCACGCGGTCGCGCTGGCGTGCGCGCTGCCGATGCGGCTGCCGTACGCGCACCGCATGATCGAGGCGTGCCGCCGCTCCGACGTCCCGGTGGTCGTCGGTGGTCGCGGTTTCGGGGCGGACGGGCGGTGGGCGCGCCGGCTCGGTGTGGCGTGGGGGCCGGACGCACCCTCCGCCGCCGACCTGGTGGCCGACGAGCCGGCACTGCGGCGGGTGCCGCCGGCGCAGTTGACCCACTTGGCCGACGACGAGTACGCGGGCCTGGTCAAGCGGCGCGGTGAGCTGATCGACGGGGCGCTGGCCGACCTGCGGGAGCGGGTGCCGTCCGCCCGGGACTACACCCCGGCACAGATCGACTCGACGGTCAGCGACCTGGGGTACATTGTCGACTTCCTGGCCGCCGCGCTGTACGTCGACGACGGCACCCTCTTCGCCGAGTTCGTCGACTGGCTGGTGTCCATCCTCACGAGCCGGGGGGTGCCGGCCGGCGCGGTGGGGCTGACCCTCGGGCACTACGCCCGGGAGCTGCGGGACTTTCCCCGGGCGACGCGGTTCCTGGAGGAGGGCCGGGCGTCGGTGGCCGCCGTGCGGGGTGCGGGCGTGCGCTGACGTGCCGCCGGGGCTCCCCGGCCCCCTGTCTATACTTGCTGCACTGCAAGCGTCTCGGCCTGCGGTGGAGTGAGGGGGTACGGGTGTCGTTCACCGTCACGTACGCCGAGCGCGACGGCGGGGCGTACCTGCGGCTCGCCGGCGAGCTGGACATGAGCACCGTCCCGGAGCTGACCGCCGTGCTGGACCGGCTCGCCGCCGCCGGCACGTACCGGTTGCTGCTCGACCTGGCCGAGCTGACCTTCTGCGACTCGACGGGGATCGCCGCCTTCGTGCGCGGCGACAACCAGGCGTCGGCTGCCGGGGGCTGGCTGCGCCTGACCGGAGCCAGCGGACGGGTCGACCGGGTGCTCCAGGTGACCGGGCTGGCCGACGTGCTGCGACACGCCGCGGACACCGCCGACCCCAGGACGCGGACTGCCGGTTGATGGGCTAGATTTCCCCGCCAGCAGGTCCCGCAAGGCTCCGCCCCCTCCCCGATACGAAGCAGGTAGCCATGCCTCCAGTGACCCCGAGTCCGGTACGCATCCTGGTGGTGGACGACGACCCGGGCGACGTGCTCATGATCGAGGAAGCGCTCGCGGACTCCGACGTCGAGAAGGTCATCGACGTGGTCAGCGACGGCCAGGAGGCGATGGAGTTCCTGCGCCGCGAGGGCCGGCACACCGAGGCCCGGCGGCCCGACGTCATCCTGCTGGACCTGAACATGCCCCGGATGGACGGCCGGCAGGTGCTCGGCGAGGTCAAGAGCGACGAGGACCTGCGGACGATCCCGATCGTCGTGCTGACCACCTCGAACGCCGACACGGACATCCTGGGCAGCTACACCCTCCAAGCCAACGCGTACGTCACCAAGCCGATCGACCTGGACGACTTCAACGACGTCGTGCGTCGCATCGACGAGTTCTTCGGCCGCGTCGTGGTGCTCCCGAAGCGCTCCTGAGGGCGGTCCACCCCGCACCGCTCGCATGCTGAACATTTTTCCCGATCCCCTCCGGCTGTCGCCGTGAGCGCCGAGGATCCAGGTGGGGAAGGAAAGCATCGGCTGCCTGGGGGGCGACAGCATGAGGTTCTCCGTCGTGGAGATGGGCTACGACCGGCGGCAGGTCGACTCCTGCCTGGACGAGATGGGCATCCGCCTGGCGCGGCTGGCGGCGCGGGCGGAGAGCGCCGTCGGGACCGGCCGGGAGTGGGACGAGGTCCGCGGGGAGGCGCTCGCGCTGAGCGGCCTCCTGGACCGGTTGGACCTGGGCGACGCGGCGGTCGCCCGGCGGCATGCCGACGCCGTCGACCGCGAGGCGGCGGACCTCCTCGCGCAGGCGCGCTTCGAGCTGGACGCGGCCCGCGAGGAGGCACGCCAGCTCCGGGAGCGGGTGTACGCCGAGGCGGTGCAGGCCCGGCGGGAGTTCGAGGATGCCCTGCAGGCGCGCCGTCGGCGCGAGTCGCGGGTGGACGAGATCCTCAGCGGGGTGTCCGTGGAGCCGGTGCCGGCCGACACCCCGACCGCCGCCGCCGCGGTGCCGGCCAGCGGTGTCCCGGCGACCCGGGCCGCCGGGACGGCGACCGAGCCGCCGGGTGGGCGCGGTGATGCCTGAGCGGCTGTGTCAGGTGAGCGCGGCGACGATCGTGCTCGCCCGGTCCTCGTGCTGGGCGTACGCGTCGGGGAAGGCGGAGACCTGCACGGCCTGGGCTGCCCCGGCGACGCTCATCTCCTGCCAGCCGGGGATCTCCCGCAGCGCGAGGTAGAAGGCGCGGGCCGCGTACGCCGGGCGCATCAGCTCGGCGACGGTCCCCCAGCCGCTGCTGGGGCGCTGCTGGAACAGGCCGACGGAGTCGTGGTCGGCGCCGCTGCCCTGGTTGGGCAGGTCGAGGGACTCGGGAACCCAGTCGTTGGCCAGGTTGTAGAGGTTGCTCTCCTGCATCGCGGTGGCCATCGCGACGACCAGCGCCCGGTGGGGCATCTTCAGGCCGACGCCGACGTCGACGATCACCTTAGCGTTGTCCATCTGGGTCTGGGTCAGACCGGCGACGGGTCGCGGGCGCACCGGCTTGGTGGGCTTGACCGGCTTCTTCCTCGTCGGGGCCGGTCGGCTGGCCGAGGGGGAGGGCTTGGCGCTCGGGGTGGGGCTGGCGGGGGCGGGGGAGGCGGCCCGGTCGAGGGACCGGGAGGCGCGTTCGTCGGCGGCGGCGCGGTCCGCGACCGCCTCGGCCACCGGTTCGCGGTCGGCCTCGGCCCGGTCGCCCACGCCGGTCGCCGCGAAGACGCCGACGCCGAGACAGCAGGTGACCCCGGTGGCGAGCGCGACCCGCATCCGCGCGGACACGTAGACACCGCGTCGCGGCTGCTCGGCGAGGCGGTGCCGGCCGACCGTCCGTTCGGTTGATGCGGTGTCGCCCGGACGGGTGGCCGGTCGATCCTGGGTCGGCTTGTGGTCGATGGAGTCGTCGGGATGCACCCGCCGAGGCTAGAAAGAGGAGCGCTCTTTGCCATCGGCGCGATTAGTGGCATGCGCCACAATTTGCGGTAATCGCGGTTGCGAATCGCCTCGGCTGATCAGCAAAGCCGCCTTCTCCGCCTATCCGAATTACCGGAAAAATACGCTCAGTAGTCCGTGAATCGGTCGTTAAGTTGATCTTATGCCGCATTGGTGGCGAGGTCGGACGCATCCTCCGTACGGTCGACCCGTCGTTGCACCGTACGGAGGAGGGGTGGCTGGCCGAAAACGTCAGGTCCCGGTGCTGAGCCCGTCAGTGCCGGCCGTTCTCGGCGGGTGTGACGGTCAGCCGGGTTCGACTCGCGTCTCCGCTGGTGAAGGGCCACAGCCGGTCGGCGTGCTCCACCAGCTCGGCCAACTGCTGTCGGCTGAGCCCGGCGGAGGAGATCGAGGCGTGCACGTCGGCCCGGTAGCGGCCGTCGTCGTCGCGACCCAGCTTGGCCTCGGCGCGTACCTGGACCGTGTGGGCCTCGTTGGTGATCTCACCGGCCGCCTCCACCGCGGCGTGGTGCAGGCAGGAGGCGAAGGCCGCGGCGAGCAGCTGCTCGGGCGTGAGACCCGTGCAGTGCGGTGCCAGCGGGGACGCCAGGGCGGTGGACAGACCGCCGTCGTCGGTGCGTACGTGACCGCCCTCGGCGGTCGCGGTGGCAGTCTCGGGTAGCCACGAACCTGAATCCGGCATCGAGTTCCTCCCGTCACTCACCGGCCCGGCTACCCGGCACCCGGGCCGTGAAACCGCAGGACACGGTGGTCCGCGACGGGACGGCGGTCAGCTGGCGCGGGTGGACCAGTCCGGCAGGGCCGCGGCCTGGGTCGCCTCGGCGGCGGCCCCGTCGGTCCACGGCGAGACCACCTCCCGCTGCCGGGGCGGTACCGACCGGAGCATCGGCACGTATACCCGGGCGTCCACCGCCTCGGCCAGCAGCAGCGCGGCCATCAGGCTGGTGGGCCGCTGCGCCGGGTCGTCGGCGAGGCAGCTCGCGCACAGGTCGGCCACCTCCGGCGGCAGGCCGGGGATTTCCGGCAGCGGCTCCGGCGGTAGTTGCCGGCGCCGGGCGCCGAGCAGCTGCATCGTGGTGTCGGCCTGGTACGGCATTCGTCCGGACAGGCTGTAGTAGAGCAGGACGCCGAGGGCGTACATGTCCGCGGCGGGGGTCGCCGGCGCCCGTTCCAACTGCTCTGGCGCCAGGTACGCGGGCGTGCCCACCAGTATCCCGTCCGGTGTGGGGTCCGCGGCGCCCGACGGGGTGGCGATGCCGAAGTCGAGCACCTTCACGCCGGCCGGGGTGAGCATGACGTTCGCCGGCTTGACGTCACGGTGCACGATGCCGTGGGCATGCGCCGCCGCCAGGGCGGCACTCACCTCCGCGCAGACCCGTACGGCGATCCGCCAGTCCAGCGGCCCGGCCCGCAGGTGCGCGGCGAGCGTCTCGCCCTCGGCCAGCTCCATGACGATGTAGGGCAGCTCGATGCCCGGCAGCGTCGCCGAGGTGCCGAAGTCGTGCACGCTGGCCACGTTGGGATGCACCAGCCGGGCGGCGGAGCGTGCCTCGGCGCGGATCCGCTCCACCGACGCGTCCGGATCCTCCTGCCCCGGGGACATCAGCTTCACCGCGACCGGCCGGTCCAGCACCGCGTCGTGGGCCCGCCACACCTCCGACATGCCACCGATGCCGATGCGCTGTTCGAGCTGGTACCGCCCGTCCAGCGTCCTCATCGATCGCTCCTCGCCTCGTCGTCCCCGATTGCGCCGGATGTCCGGCGCCGGTGCTTCCGATGCCGGTACCCGGCCTCCGAGCAGGGCAAACCGCAGGGTACGCCAGGTCGCGGTGGGGTAGCTTGCCAGCCAGGGGCAGCCGGCGCGAGGGAGTGCGACGATGAGCGAGGTGACCGTACGCTTCGTCGGCGGTCCGGCGCACGACCTGGAGCGGGCGCTACCGGCCGAGCCGGACGGCGGGCCCCCGGCCCGCTGGATCCTGCGCCATCCCGACGGCGGTGACCCGGGCCTGGCCGACCACCTCTACGAGCGCGCCGATTCCCGTGGCGGTGGGTGGACGATGCGGTTCGTGCACACCTACCCCGTCGGCATGACCGAGTGAGACCGGCCGTCACCGGGTGGCACAGCTGGTGCACAGGATGCGCACAAACGCAGCACAGCGGTCGCGCCCACGATGGGGGCCATGGTGACGGACGAGCACGGCGCACCGGCCCGGATCGAGCTGCGGCGCCCCGACGGTGAACCGGTCCGCGTCCTGGTGGTCGACGACGAACCCACCCTGACCGACCTGCTGTCGATGGCGCTGCGCTACGAGGGCTGGCAGGTACGCACCGCCGGCAACGGCATGTCGGCCCTGACCACGGCCCGGCAGTTCCAGCCCGACGCGGTGGTGCTCGACGTGATGCTGCCCGACCTCGACGGCTTCCAGGTGCTGCGCCGGTTGCGCGCGGCGGCGCCGACCGTCCCGGTGCTGTTCCTCACCGCCCGCGACGCCGTGGAGGAGCGGATCGCCGGGCTGACGGTCGGTGGCGACGACTACGTCACCAAGCCGTTCAGCCTGGAGGAGGTGATCGCGCGGCTGCGGGCGCTGCTGCGCCGGTCCGGCTTCGCCGTCGCGGCCCGCGAGGAGGCGGTGCTCACCGTCGGCGACCTCAGCCTCGACGAGGACAGCCACGAGGTACGCCGCGACGGGCAGCTCGTCACCCTCACCGCCACCGAGTTCGAGCTGCTGCGCTACCTGATGCGTAACCCCCGGCGGGTGCTCAGCAAGGCGCAGATCCTCGACCGGGTCTGGAACTACGACTTCGGTGGCCAGGCCAACGTGGTCGAGCTGTACATCTCGTACCTGCGCAAGAAGATCGACGCCGGCCGGAAACCGATGATCCACACGCTGCGCGGCGCCGGCTATGTCCTCAAACCGGCGGAGTGAGCGGGGCCGGCTGCGGCGGTGGCTGGCCGGCTGGTCCCTGCGTACCCGTCTGGTGGTCATCCTCGTCGCGCTGCTGGCTGCGGTCAGCGTCGCGACCGGCGCCGTCGCGACGGTCGCGCTGCGACAGTTCCTGGTGGAGCGGGTGGACGCGCAGCTGACCGCGGAGCCGGGGCCGCGCGACGGCCGGCCGTTCCCCCGGTTCTTCCCGCCCGACGGCGGCGAGTTGCTCATCCCGGCGGGCCTGCCACCGGACTCGATCGTCGCCACCCTGTCCGGGGGACGGGTGACGCAGGCGCTGGTGCAGACCGGCGAGCGGCAGGGCGGGGAGGGGGTACCCGTCGACGAGGTGGCCGCGCTGGGCGGGCTGCCGGCGGATGCCGGGCCACGCACGGTCGACCTCGGTGACCGGGGCGAGTACCGGGCGATCGCGCGACGGTGGCCGGACGGGACGGTCCGGGCCTTCGCCCTGCCCCTGGCGGAGGTCGAGGAGATCGTCATGTGGTTCGTCGCCGCCCAGGCCGCGCTGGCCGCCGCCGGCCTGCTGGTCGCCGGCGGCGCGGGCGCGCTCATCGTCCGGCGCACCCTGCGCCCGCTGCGGCGGGTCGCGGCCACCGCCGGCCGGGTCAGCGAGCTGCCCCTGGACCGGGGCGAGGTCGCCCTGTCGGTCCGCGTGCCCGAGGCGGACACCGATCCGCGCACGGAGGTCGGCCAGGTCGGCGCCGCGCTCAACCGCATGCTGGGGCACGTCGCCGCCGCACTCGCCGCCCGCCAGGCCAGCGAGACACGGGTACGCCAGTTCGTGGCCGACGCCAGCCACGAGCTGCGCACCCCTCTCGCGGCCATCCGCGGGTACGCGGAGGTGTCCCGCCGCGGCCGGGACCGGGTGCCGCCCGACGTGGCCCACGCGCTGCGCCGCGTCGAGTCGGAGAGCACCCGGATGACCAGCCTCGTCGACGACCTGCTGCTGCTGGCCCGGCTGGACTCCGGTCGCCCGCTCGCCGTCGAGTCGGTGGACCTGTCCGCGCTGCTCGTGGACGCGGTCAGCGACGCGCACGTCGCCGGCCCGGAGCACCGCTGGCAGCTCGACCTGCCCGAACGGGTCGTCCGGGTGCCCGGCGACCCCGCCCGGCTGCACCAGGTCCTCGCGAACCTGCTGACCAACGCGCGGGTGCACACCCCCGTGGGCACCACCGTCACCGCGTCGCTGGGCGTCGAGCCCGACGCCGCCGTGCTGCGCGTCACCGACGACGGACCGGGCATCCCACCCGAGCTGCGGCCGGAGGTCTTCGAACGTTTCGCGCGCGGGGACAGCTCCCGGTCCCGGGTCCACGGCAGCACGGGCCTCGGCCTGGCCATCGTGGCGGCCGTGGTGGAGGCCCACCGGGGAACGGTCGCCGTGGACAGTCGGCCGGGCCGCACGGTGTTCACCGTGCGCCTGCCGCATCCCACAGCGGACGCATAGGCGGCTCAGGGGAGCGGGACAGCCCGGCCACCCAGTGTTGCCGGCATGGACAGAACAGAGGCCCTGCCCGCCGCGCCCGCTCCGGCGCCCTCCCGCGAGGTTGCGCCGCCGGTCCCTCGGTCGCCCCGCTGGGCCCGCCCGGCCCTCACCACTCTGCTGCTGGGCACCGCACGCCCAGTGCGGCTTCAAGGCGATCCGCGCGGACGTCGCCGAGGGACTCCTCCCGCTGGTACGCGACACCGGGTGGTTCTTCGACACCGAACTGCTGGTGCTCGCCCAGCGGGCCGGCCTGCGCATCCACGAGGTGCCGGTGGACTGGGTGGACGACCCGGACAGCCGGGTGGACATCGTGACCACCGCGCTGGCCGACCTGCGCGGCATCGGCCGGCTCGGCCGGGCGCTGGCGACCGGCGCGCTGCCCCTGGCCGAGCTGCGCGAGCAGGTGGGTCGTGCGCCGCTCAGGCCGCCGCCCGCGCAGGTGCCGGTCGGCCTGCCCCGGCAGCTGGCCCGGTTCGCGGCGGTCGGGGTGGCCAGCACCTGCGCGTACCTGCTGCTGTTCGTGGCCACCCGGGGTGCGCTCGGCGCCCAGCCGGCGAACCTGCTGGCGTTGCTGGTCACCGCCGTGGCCAACACGGCGGCGAACCGGCGGTTGACCTTCGGCATCACCGGCCGCCGGCACGCCGGCCGGCACCACCTCCAGGGACTGCTGGCCTTCGGGCTCGGCCTGGCGCTGACCAGCGGCTCCCTCGCCGCGCTGCACGCCGTCACCGCCGTACCGGCCCGACCGGTGGAGGTGGCGGTGCTGGTGGTCGCGAACCTCGCCGCGACGGTGCTGCGGTTCGTGCTGCTGCGCCTGGGCATGCACCACCGCCGGACCTGAACCCCCACCCCCTCCGCCCGTGTTGATCAAGAGGTTTGCGTCATATCGCTCGCGCGATCCTGACGCAAACCTCTTGATCAACACGGACGTTGGACGGTCAGGCCGTCAGCACCTCTGCTAGGACCTCCACGATGATTTCCGCGTGGCGACCGTCGGGGTCCTCGTCTGCGTTGAGGTCGGCGACGCTCATGCCGAGCAGCCGGCCGGACCGCACCAGCGGGGTGATCAGCGCGGCGAGGTCCGGCCACTCCAGCCCGCCCGGCACCGGGTAGGTGACCGCCGGCAGCACGAGAGGGTCGAGGACGTCCAGGTCGAGGTGCAGCCAGGCGGGACAGACGCTGGCGGCGGCCAGTTCCCGGCCCACCCGGGCGGCGTCGGGGCCGCGCAGCCGGTCGGCCGGCACCTGGTGGATCGCCCGGTCCACCCGGGCCGCCTCCAGGCCGCTCTCGGCGTCGGTGGGCGGGCGGTGGCCGAGCAGGTGGACCTGGTCGGGATCGACCAGCGGGCCCTCCCGGTCGAGGAGGCCCGCCGGGCCGTGGTCGGTCACCAGCGACAGGTCCATGTCCGCCGCCTCGCCGGTGGGGGAGGTCCGTCCGTCGTGGAAGTCGACGTGCCCGTCGAGGAACCACAGGTCGAAGCCGGACGGCAGCCCCAGGAGGATCCCGGGCAGGATCGCGCAGTCGCCGCCCAGGACGAGCGGGTGCCGGCCGCCCGCGGTCAACTCCATCACCCGCGCGGAGATGTCCCGGATGGCCTCGCGGACCTGGTCCGCGCCGATCACCCCGGTCTCCGGGTCCCGCACCGGGTCGGTGACGAGCGTGTCGAGCGCCCCGGCGTCCTCGGCGCCGAGCCGCGCGAGCAGTCCCGCCGTACGCAGCGCCACCGGCGCCCGCCGCTCGCCCCGCCCCCGGCCGGACGACTCCAGCGGGGCGTCCAGCACCGACCATCGCATGCCGTCGAAGGTAGTCCGACGTGACCGGCCGGACGGCGCGTACGGCGAAGGTCGCCGCGGACGTCGGGTGGAGTGTCCGGTGTGGGTCTCCTTCGACCGTGAAGCGGCGTACGGTGTCAGACAAGCCCGGCGTAACGCCCAAAACCCGCATAGCGGTCGTTCAGGCGCGCCCGGGGACGAGACGGTAAGGGAAAGGAGCGGTCGGTGAACCACCTGGCCTACCTGGACGCGGGATCCGGCAGCTTGATCGTGCAGGCGGTGGTCGGCGGGGTCGCCGGCGCCGCGGTGGCGGCCAAGCTCTACTGGCGACGCCTGGTGGACCGGTTCCGCCGGCAGCCCACCGACCAGCGCTGACCGGCATGGCGATCTCCGACCCGCGGCTGCGGGCCGAGCCCGGTTCGTTCCGCGACCCCGCCAACCGGATCTTCCACCTCGGTGACGAGGTGCTGCGCGGGCTCGACGAGGAGGCGGCCGTGCAGTGGCGGGCCCTCGCCGCGAGCGGGTTCTTCCCGTCGCTGGTGGCCGCCGGCAAGGTGTGCGGCACCGAACCGGCCGATCCGGCGCCGCTCCCGCACGGCTGGGCGGCGGTGCTGCGCCACGAGCGGATCCCCTTCGTCTCCCACCCGTACGAGTGGTCCTTCGCCATGCTGCGCGACGCCGCGCTGCTGCACCTGGAGATCCTGCGCGCCGCCCTGCCGGAGGGGTTCACCACCAAGGACGGGTCCGCGTACAACCTCCAGTGGCGTGGCGCGGAGCCGGTCTTCATCGACGTCGGGTCCTTCACGCCGGCCCGCGACGGCGAACCGTGGGCCGGCTACCGGCAGTTCTGCCAGACCATGCTGTACCCGCTGCTGCTCGGCGCCCACCTGGGGCTGGACTTCCAACCCTGGCTGCGGGCCCGGGTCGACGGCATCGAGCCGGAGCAGATGCGTCCCCTCCTCGGCGGCACCCGGCGGCTGCTGCCGGGGGTGCTCACCCACGTACACCTGCACGGCGCCATGCAGCGCCGCAACGCCGGCGCGAGCACCGCCGACGTTCGCTCCCAGCTGCGCGCCGCCGGCTACTCCCGCGAGCTGGCCCTGGCCACCGTACGCGGCATCGAGAAGCTGGTCCGCCGCCTGGACCGCCGGGGCGCGCCCAGCCACTGGGTCGACTACCAGCGCACCTGCGGCTACACCGCCGACGACCGGGCGGCCAAGGAACGCTTCGTGGCCGAGGCGCTGACCGCCGGTCCCCGCGCCCGCCTGGTGCTCGACCTCGGCGCCAACGACGGCCGGTACGCGCGCCTGGCCGCGCGGCACGCCGACTACGTCGTCGCGGTCGAGCAGGACCCCACGGTGGTCGACGAGTTGTACCGGACGCTGCGCGCACAGGGGGAGCGGCGCATCCTGCCGCTGGTCATGGACCTCGCCGACCCGTCCCCCGGTGGGGGCTGGCGGGGCGTCGAGCGGGCCTCGTTCGCCGACCGGGCCCACGCCGACGTGGTGCTCGCCCTGGCGGTCGTGCACCACCTCGCGATCGGCCGCAACGTGCCGCTGCCCGAGGTGGTCGACGGGCTCGTCGCGCTCGCCGCGCCCGGTGCCCGGCTCGTGGTGGAGTTCGTCCACCCGGAGGACCCGATGGCCCGGCGGCTGCTGGCCAACAAGCCCGAGGGACTCTTCCCGGACTACCGGCGGGAGGAGTTCGAGCGGTCCCTCGCCGCCCGCTGCCGCATCGCCCGCCGGCTCGACCTGCCCTCGGGCACCCGCACGCTCTACGAGGCGGTCGTGGGTGACTGAGCCGGCGACACCGGCTCTCCCCGCGGAGTCATCGGCCGGCGGAGCCGACCGCGACGAGGTGGGTGGCACGGCGGGGAGGTCGGGTCGACCGTGGCGCGGCTGGCGGCGGGAGCTCGGCCGGCTGGCGGAGGTGGCCGGTCTGCTCGGGCTCGTGGTCACCCAGCCGGTGCTGGACGTGCTCGGCCGCAGTCCCGACTTCTTCCTGTTCCACCGGGCCGACCCGGGCGAGATCCTGCTGCTCCTCGCCCTCGTCGCGCTCGTGCCGACGCTCGCCGTCGGACTGCTCGGCGCGCTGTCCCGGGTGGCCGGGCCGACCGTCCGCGCCGCGACGCACACCGTGGTCGTGGGACTGCTGCTGGCCGCCGCCGCGGTCCAGGTCGGCCGGCACGTCACGCCGCTTCGGGGCGTACCGCTGCTCCTGCTGGCGGCCGTGGTGGGCGCCGCCGGCACGGCCGCCCACCGGCGCTGGCGCGGGCCCGGTCGCGTGCTGCGGCTGGCCGCTGCGGGCCCGCCGGTGTTCGTGGTGCTGTTCCTGTTCGCCTCGCCGACCTCGGCGGTGGTGCTGCCACGCGGGGAGGGCGGCGCCGCCGGTACGGCGAAGGGCGGCATCCACCCGCCGGTGGTGATGCTGATCCTCGACGAGCTGCCACTGGTGTCCCTGCTCGGCCCCGACGGCCGCATCGACGCCGCCCGGTTCCCCCACTTCGCGGAGCTGGCCGGCGGCTCGACCTGGTACCGCAACGCCACGGGCGTCAGCGGGTGGACGCCCTACGCGCTGCCGGCGATGCTGACCGGGCGGTACCCGGCCGACGGCGTCGCGCCGCACTACGCGCAGTACCCGGACAACCTCTTCACCGCCTTCGGCGGCCTCTACGACATCCACGCCGAGGAGAGCATCACCCGGCTCTGCCCGCCCAGCCGCTGCGAGACACCGGTCAGTCCGGAGCAGGGGCTCGGCGTGCTGGTCCGGGAGACCGGGACGCTGCTGCGCCGGATCGCCGCGCCCGTCGACAGCCGGATCGACCCGGCGGACTCCTACCGGGAACGGACCAGCGCCGAGGCGGGCATGGACGCCGCCGAGCCGGTGCCGGCCGACCCGACGTTCCGCTGGGACAACCTCGACGACAACCAGCCGGCCCGCTTCACCAGCTTCCTGGCCGGCCTGCGGCCCGCCACACGGCCCGCCCTGCACTTCCTGCACCTTCTCATGCCCCACTCGCCGTGGTCGTACCTGCCGTCGGGCGCCCGCTACGACGCGCCGGAGGACCTGCCCAACGACGGTGCCGCCGGCTGGACGGAACTGGCCCGGCAGCGCCACCTCGCGCAGCTCGGCTACACCGACCGGCTGATCGGCGAGACGCTGCGGACCCTGCGCGCCACCGGCCTGTACGACCGCGCGCTGGTGGTGGTGACCGCCGACCACGGGGTGAGCTTCACCCCCGGCGCCCAGGGACGGGGGATGGACGCGATCAGGGCCGCCGCCGACGAGGTCGCCTGGGTGCCGCTGTTCGTCAAGAGCCCCGGGCAGCGCACCGGCCGCGTCGACGACCGGAACTGGCAGCACGTGGACCTGCTGCCGACCGTCGCCGACGAGGCGGCGATCCGGCTGCCGTGGCGGGTCGACGGCCGGTCCGCACGGCAGGGCCCCCGTACCGACCCGGGCAAGGTGTTCTACGACCGGCCCGCCCAGCCGACCCCGATCACCGGCGGCGTGCCCGGCCCGCTCCCACCGCCCACGCCGCACCCCCTGGTCGGCACGACCGTCGGCGACCGTCCCCTCGGCGGTACCGCCGAGGTGGCCCGGCTCGGGGCGTTCCGTGCCGTGGACCCGGACGCCGGCCAGTTGCCCGCGCTGGTGTGGGGCGACGTGCCGGACGACGTGCCCGACGGGACGTCCCTCGCCCTCGCCGTCAACGGACGCGTCGGGGCGGTCGTGCCGGTGGTACCCCGCGACACCGGAGGCCGCCGCTTCGCGGCGCTGCTCGCCGACGACCGGCTGTACCAGGCCGGCGCGAACCGCCTCGACGTCTACCGGGTCGCCCCCGACGGCTCCCTGCGCCGCCTCACCCTGTCTGAGGTGTAAGGAAGGGCCCCCCGTTAACGCCTGCGGTAGAGGAAGGGCCCCCGCTTAACACCGCGGCCAGCTCTTGATCGACCTCGCGCGCCGGCCGCCTTCCGCGACCGGTACCGTTCCCATGCCTTCCGCCCGCCGCGCTCCGGCAGGCGGCGTACCCGGAACCGAGGGGGTTTCCCGGCCGGCAGGTCGGGAATCGGGTGACGCATACCTCACCGCCGAACCACGGCGGGCGGTATCCCCGAGACCGCGATTACGGTAAAAGCGAAGGCAATTCAACGAAGATCTGCCGGCGAAGCGAGGAACCACATGACGGAAGTCAAGCTCGATCACCCCGGTGGGCAGCTTTCGATGCCAGTGCACAACGCGGTCGAGGGCCCCGCCGGCATCGGGGTGGGCAAGCTGCTGAAGGAAAGCGGGATGACCACCTACGATCCCGGTTTCGTGAACACCGCGGCGTGCTCCTCCGCGATCACGTACATCGACGGTGACGCGGGGATCCTGCGCTACCGCGGGTACCCGATCGAGCAGCTGGCCGGGAAGTCCTCCTTCCTGGAGGTCTCCTACCTGCTCATCTACGGGGAGCTGCCCACCCAGCAGCAGCTCACCGAGTTCACCGAGTGGATCCGTCGTCACTCCCTGCTGCACGAGGAGATGCGCCGCTTCTTCGACGGCTTCCCCCGGGACGCGCACCCCATGGCGGTGCTCTCGTCGGCGGTCAGCGCCCTGTCGACCTTCTACCAGGACAGCCTGGATCCGTTCGACTCCGAGCACGTGGAGATCTCCACGGTGCGGTTGATGGCGAAGGTCCCGACCATCGCCTCGTACGCGTACAAGAAGTCGATCGGGCAGCCGCTGCTCTACCCGGACAACTCGCTCGGGTACGTGGACAACCTGCTGCGGATGACCTTCGGCGTCCCGGCGGAGCCGTACGAGGTCGACCCGGTGATGTCGAAGGTGCTGGACATGCTCTTCGTCCTGCACGCCGACCACGAGCAGAACTGCTCCACCTCGACCGTCCGGCTGGTCGGCTCCAGCAACGCCAACCTCTTCGCCTCGGTCTCGGCCGGCGTGAACGCGCTGTTCGGCCCGCTGCACGGCGGCGCCAACCAGGCCGTGCTGGAGATGCTCCAGAAGATCCACGCCGAGGGCGACGACGTCCGTTCCTTCGTCCGCAAGGTCAAGGACAAGCAGGACGGCGTCAAGCTGATGGGCTTCGGCCACCGGGTCTACAAGAACTACGACCCGCGCGCCGCGATCGTGAAGAAGGCCGCCCAGGACGTGCTCGGCCGGATGGCCAAGCCGGACCCGCTGCTGGACATCGCGATGGAGCTGGAGGAGATCGCGCTCGCCGACGAGTTCTTCGTCTCCCGCAAGCTCTACCCGAACGTGGACTTCTACACCGGCCTGATCTACAAGGCCATGGGCTTCCCGACGAAGATGTTCACGGTGCTGTTCGCGCTGGGCCGGCTTCCCGGCTGGATCGCCCAGTGGCGCGAGATGATCAACGACCCGGAGACCAAGATCGGCCGTCCGCGGCAGGTCTACGTCGGCTCCCCCGAGCGGGCGTACGTCCCGCTCGACGAGCGCTGAGGTCCAGGATCGCGTCACGAAGGCCGCCGACCATCGGGTCGGCGGCCTTCGTCGTGTACGCGCACCGCGCCTGTTAAGCGGGGGCCCTTCCTCTACCGCAGGCGTTAACGGGGGGCCCTTCCTTACACCTCAGCGGAGGCCGGCGGCGGCCAGCAGGTTGCCCTGGGGGAGGGTGGGCAGGGCCCGGCCGTGGGCCATCCGCTGGCCGGCGCGCTCGGTGGCGAACGCCGGGGCCTGGGTGATGGCCGCCGCGTAGGTGGCGGCGGTGCGGCTGGCGATCGCCGACCAGCCGTACTGCTCGTGCACCATGGCGCGGGCGCGGCGGGCGAGCCGGCGGGCGTGCTCCCGGTCGGACAGCAGGGCGTGCACCGCGTCGCTGAGCCCGTCGGGGTCCTGCGGCCGGAAGGTCATCCCGGTCACGCCCGGTTCGACGATCTCGGCCAGGCCGCCGGTGGCGGAGACGGCCAGGGGAGCGCCGGCGGCGGCGCCCTCCAGGGCCACCATGCCGAACGGCTCGTAGATGCTCGGCACCGCGAAGCAGTCCGACGCCGCCATGACGGCCGGCAGGTCGGTGCCGCCGAGGAAGCCGGGGAGGCTGACGGTGTCGCCGAGGCCGAGCCGGTTCACCTCGGCTTCCAGTTCGGCGCGGTACGGGCCGTCGCCGACGATCACGGCCCGCAGCCCGGGGTGCCGCTCGCGCAGCCGGGGCAGGCCGGCGATGAGGTGCTGGACGCCCTTCTCGTAGACCAGCCGGCCGGCGAAGGTGACCAGCGGGCCGTCGCCGGCGAACCGCTCGCGCGCCTTCATCACCGCACGGGAGGAGACCTTCCAGCGGTGCGGCTCGACCCCGTTGGGCACCACGTCGACCCGGGAGCCCGGTACGCCGAACAGCCCGGTCACCTCGTCGCGCATGTAGCCGGAGCAGACGATGACCCGGCCCGACTCGGTCGACAGCCACTGCTCGACGCCGTGGATGGTGCGGTTCATCTCCTCCGGGAGCCAGCCCTGGTGGCGGCCGGCCTCGGTGGCGTGGATGGTGCTGACCAGGGGGATGTCGAGGTGCTCGCGGAGGGTCATCGCGGTGTGCGCGACCAGCCAGTCGTGGGCGTGGATGACGTCGTACGACTGGGACTCGGTGGCGCGCAGGGCGGCGCGGGTCAGCGTGTGGTTGAACGCCATGGTCCAGGCCAGCAGCGACGAGGTGGCCAGCGGGAAGGCGACCGGGTCCTCGGCGGCGCGGACGATCCGGACGCCGTCGGCGTACTCCTCCAGGGGAGCGCCGTCGGTGTGCCGGGTGACGACGGTGACCTCGTGGCCGGCGGCGGCCAGCGCCACGGACAGGGCGTGCACGTGCCGGCCGAGCCCACCCACGAGCACCGGCGGGTACTCCCAGGACAGCATGAGGATGCGGCGGGACTGCGGGGCGACACCGGACCCGGACGGCACCGGGGTCTGCGGCCGGGAGGAGAGGGTGGGCCGGTGCTTCCGGCCTGCGGCGGTGGTGGGTGGTACGTCGACCCGCAGGGTCGTCACATCAATCTCCGTCCATGCATGGTGAATCGCGCCGGCGCCGTCGACGGCAGAAGAGGGTGCGTGGGGTGGCCGAAGGCCGAGTGGTGACGCGTGGGCGCGTCCCGCGCACAAGCAAAGGGCATCCTGCGCGATCCCGCATCTCGAAAGGGGTCAACGTGACGGACGACACCTGAAGGTTTACCACGCGTCAGTCGGGTGGATTACGGACATCGTCCGAACGGATGGATTCGTGTTCGAGACTGGGGGGCAATAAGGCGCCTGCGCGCCGCCGGTCCCCACCGTGTGATGCGCTCATGGTGCGGTGCGCGCTCATGATCGTGGGACTGAGGAGCGACATGCAGGTCTGGCCGGGTGAGCGGTACCCCCTGGGAGCCACCTACGACGGGATGGGCACCAACTTCGCGATCTTCTCCGAGGTGGCCGAGTCCATCGAGCTGTGCCTGTTCGACGAGTGGGACACCGGCGTCGAGCGGCGGATCCCGCTGCGCGAGGTCGACGCGTACGTCTGGCACGCCTACATCCCGGGCATCGAGCCGGGTCAGCGGTACGGCTACCGCGTGCACGGCCCGTACGACCCCGCCAACGGCCTGCGGTGCAACCCGAACAAGCTGCTCATCGACCCGTACGCGAAGGCGATCGACTCCGACGTCGAGTGGGACCCGGCGGTCTACGACTACGAGCTGGGCGACCCGGACACGCGCAACGACACCGACTCGGCCCCCTTCATGCCGAAGTCGGTGGTGGTGAACCCGTACTTCGACTGGGGCAACGACAAGCCGCCCCGCATCCCGTACCACCACTCGGTCATCTACGAGGCCCACGTGCGCGGCCTGACCATGCGGCACCCGGACATCCCGGATGAGCTGCGCGGCACGTACGCGGGCATCGCCTCGCCGCCGATGATCGAGCACCTGCGGACGCTCGGCGTGACCGCCATCGAGCTGATGCCGGTGCACCAGTTCGTGCACGACCACCGGCTGGCCGACCTGGGCCTACGCAACTACTGGGGCTACAACACCATCGGCTTCTTCGCCCCGCACCACGGCTACTCCGCGCTCGGCCGCCTGGGCCAGCAGGTGCAGGAGTTCCGGGGCATGGTCAAGGCGCTGCACGCCGCCGGCATCGAGGTCATCCTCGACGTGGTCTACAACCACACCGCCGAGGGCAACCACCTCGGCCCGACGCTGAGCTTCAAGGGCGTCGACAACCACAGCTACTACCGCCTGTCCGAGGAGGATCGGCGGTACTACGTCGACTACACCGGCACCGGCAACAGCCTCAACGTCCGCAGCCCGCACTCGCTTCAGCTGATCATGGACTCGCTGCGGTACTGGGTGACCGAGATGCACGTCGACGGCTTCCGGTTCGACCTCGCCGCCACCCTGGCCCGCGAGTTCTACGAGGTGGACCGCCTGTCGACCTTCTTCGAGGTGGTCCAGCAGGACCCGGTGGTCAGCCAGGTCAAGCTCATCGCCGAGCCGTGGGACGTGGGCCCCGGCGGCTACCAGGTCGGCAACTTCCCGCCGGTGTGGACCGAGTGGAACGGCAAGTACCGCGACACCGTCCGCGACTTCTGGCGGGGCGAGCCGGCGACCCTGGCCGAGTTCGCGTCCCGGATCACCGGGTCCGCCGACCTCTACCAGGACGACGGGCGTCGCCCGTTTCACAGCATCAACTTCGTCACCTGTCACGACGGGTTCACCCTCAACGACCTGGTGTCGTACAACGACAAGCACAACGAGGCCAACGGCGAGGAGAACCGGGACGGGGAGAGCCACAACCGGTCCTGGAACTCCGGCGTCGAGGGGGAGACCGACGATCCGGACGTGCTCGCCCTGCGGGCCCGGCAGCGGCGTAACTTCCTGGCCACGCTGATGCTCTCCCAGGGCGTGCCGATGATCGGGCACGGCGACGAGCTGGGCCGCACCCAGCGCGGCAACAACAACGCGTACTGCCAGGACAGCGAGCTGGCCTGGATCGACTGGGACAACCTCGACACCGAGCTGCTGGACTTCACCCGGCGGCTGGTCGCGTTCCGCCGCCGCCACCAGGTCTTCCGCCGCCGCCGGTTCTTCACCGGCCTGACCGTCCGCGGTCCCGAGGTCGACGAACCGCTGCCCGACCTGGCCTGGTACACCCCGGACGGCCGCCAGATGACCGGCGAGGACTGGGGCAACGACTTCGGCCGGTCGGTGGCCCTGTTCGTCAACGGCGAGGGCATCCGGGAGCGCGGCCAGTACGGCCAGCGCCACCACGACGACTCCTTCCTGCTCTGCTTCAACGCCCACGACGCGCCGCTGGACTTCACCCTGCCGCCGGTCGAGTTCGGCCAGCGGTGGGAGCTGGTCATCAGCACCGCCGACCCCGATCCGGAGAAGACGACGGTGGTCGAGGCGGGTGGTGCGCTCACCGTCCCCGACCGCTCCCTGGTGGTCCTCGAGAGGACGGTCTGAGCCATGCCCGACACCCCCCGCCCCACCCCCACGTCGACCTACCGCGTCCAGGTCCGCCCCGGCTTCGACCTCGACACCACCGCCGGGCTCGCCGGCTACCTCGCCGACCTCGGTGTCACTCACCTCTACAGCGCGCCCCTGCTGACCGCCGCCCCTGGCTCGGCACACGGCTACGACGTCGTGGACCACCGCGCGGTCAACCCGGAGGTCGGCGGTGAGGCCGGCCGGCAGCGCCTCCTGCGGGCGTTGCGCGCCGCCGGGCTGGGCCTGGTCGTGGACATCGTGCCCAACCACGCCGGGGTGGCCCAGCCCGCCGCCAACCCGGCCTGGTGGGACGTGCTGCGCCGGGGACGCGACTCGGCGTACGCCCGCTGGTTCGACATCGACTGGGACCGGGGCCGGCTGCTGCTCCCGGTCCTGGCCGACGCCCCGGAGGCCCTCGACGACCTCAAGGTCGTCGAGGGGGAGTTGCGGTACCACGAGCACCGCTTCCCGATCGCCGACGGCACCGGCGAGGGCACGCCGCGCGAGGTGCACGACCGGCAGCACTACGAGCTGGTGTCCTGGCGGCGCGGCGACGCCGAGCTGACGTACCGCCGCTTCTTCGCCGTCTCGGACCTGGCCGGCCTGCGGGTGGAGGACCCGGACGTCTTCGCCGCCACCCACGAGCTGGTCCTGGCCTGGGCGAAGGCCGGGGAGGTCGACGGCATCCGCGTCGACCACCCCGACGGGCTGCGCGACCCCGCCGGCTACCTGGCGCGGTTGCGCGCCGCCGCGCCCGAGGCGTGGCTGGTCGTGGAGAAGATCCTGGAGTACGGGGAGGAGCTGCCGGACTGGCCGGTCGACGGCACGACGGGGTACGAGGCGCTGTCGGCGGTGTGCGGCCTGTTCGTGGATCCCGACGCGGAGCCGGAGTTCACCGCCCTGGACGCCCGGATCACCGGCCGGCACACCTCCTGGGAGGACCTCACCCACGCCACGAAGGTGGAGGCCGCCACCCGGCTGCTGTCGGCCGAGCTGACCCGGCTCGCCGCGCTGGCGCCGGACGTCGACCGGGACGCGGCCCGTGCGGCCCTCGCCGAGCTGGCCGCCGCGTTCGCCGTCTACCGGGGCTACCCGCCGGAGGGCGCCCGGCACCTCGCCGCCGCCCGCTCCGAGGCCGGCCGCCGCCGGCCCGACCTGACCGGCGCGCTGGACGCGATCACCCGCCGGCTGCGCGACCCGGACGACGAGCTGGCCCAGCGCTTCCCGCAGTTCACCGGCGCGGTGATGGCGAAGGGGGTGGAGGACACCGCCTTCTACCGGTGGAGCCGCTTCGTCGCGCTCAACGAGGTGGGCGGCAGCCCCGCCCACTTCGGCACCCCGCCGGCCGAGTTCCACCGCTTCGCCGCCGCCCGGCACCTGCGCTGGCCGGCGGCCATGACCGCGCTCTCGACCCACGACACGAAGCGCAGCGAGGACGTCCGGGCCCGGCTCGCCGTGCTCAGCGAGCTGCCGGGCCGCTGGGCCGAGCAGGTCGGTCGGTGGACGGGGCGCGTCACCCTGCCCGACCCGGCCTTCGCCCACCTGCTGTGGCAGACCGCCGTCGGCGCCTGGCCCGTCGAGCGCGAGCGCCTGCACGCGTACGCGGAGAAGGCCGCCCGGGAGGCGTCGGTCTCGACCAGCTGGGCCGACCCGGACCCGGCCTTCGAGGACGCGATGCACGCGATGGTCGACGCCATGTACGACGAGCCCGAACTGCACGCCGAGCTGACCGCGTTCGTCGACGAGATCGCCCCGGCCGGCTGGTCGAACTCGTTGGGGCAGAAGCTCGTGCAGTTGGCAATGCCCGGCGTACCGGACGTCTACCAGGGCACCGAGCTGTGGGACAACTCCCTGGTCGACCCGGACAACCGCCGCCCGGTCGACTTCGCCGTACGCCGGGATCTGCTGGCCCGCCTCGACGGCGGCTGGCGGCCCCCGGTCGACGCCGGTGGGGCGGCGAAGCTGCTCGTCGTGTCGCGGACGTTGCGGCTGCGCCGCGCCCACCCGGAGCTGTTCACCACCTACCGACCGGTGCCCGCGCACGGCCCGGCGGCCCGGCACGCGGTGGCCTTCGACCGGGGCGGCGCGATCGCCGTCGCCACCCGTCTGCCGATGACCCTGACCCGTGGCGGCGGCTGGGGTCACACGATCGTGTCACTTCCGGTTAACAGGGTTACCGACCTGTTCACCGGGCAGGTCTACAGTGGTGGCGAGACCCCTCTGGCCGATCTGCTGGCCACCTGTCCCGTCGCGCTGCTGGCTCCCCTCACCGAGTCCGTGGAGGCCGCCTGATGACCGAGTTCGCGGTGTGGGCGCCGGATGCCGCCCGGGTCCGCCTGCGCCTCCCGGGTGCCGACGACCACGAGATGCGCGCCCACCTGGACGGCTGGTGGCGGGTCGACGTGCCCGACGCCGGCCCCGACTACTCCTTTCTGCTGAGTGACGACGAGACGCCGCTGCCCGACCCCCGGTCGCGGTGGCAGCCGCACGGGGTGCACGGGCCGAGCCGGCTCTACGATCACGCGGCCTTCGAGTGGACCGACCAGGGCTGGACCGGCCGGCAACTGCCCGGCAGCGTCCTGTACGAGCTGCACGTCGGCACGTTCACCCCGGAGGGCACCTTCGACGCGGCGATCGGCCGCCTCGACCACCTGGTCGACCTGGGCGTCGACATGATCGAGCTGCTGCCGGTCAACGCCTTCAACGGCGAGCACAACTGGGGCTACGACGGCGTCTGCTGGTACGCCCCGCACGAGCCCTACGGCGGTCCGGACGGGCTGAAACGCCTGGTGGACGCCGCCCACGCCAAGGGGCTGGGGGTGATCCTCGACGTCGTCTACAACCATTTCGGGCCCTCCGGGGCCTACGCGCCGATGTTCGCGCCGTACCTCACCGAGCAGTCGAACACCTGGGGCCGCACCGTCAACCTGGACGGTCCGCACTCCGACGGCGTGCGCCGCTACATCGTCGACAGCGTGCTCATGTGGCTGCGCGACTACCACGTCGACGGCCTGCGGCTGGACGCCGTGCACGCGATGCCCGACTCGCGCGCCACCCACTTCCTGGAGGAGGTGGCGATCGAGGTCGAGGCCCTGTCGACGCACCTGGCCCGGCCGCTGTCGCTGATCGCCGAGTCCGACCTCAACGACCCCCGTTTGATCACGCCCCGGGAGGCGGGCGGGTACGGCCTGCACGCCCAGTGGAACGACGACGCCCACCACGCGCTGCACACGCTGCTCACCGGGGAGCGGCAGGGCTACTACGGGGACTTCGGGTCGCTGGAGGCCCTGACCGACGTGCTGACGGGTGGGTTCCTCCACGCGGGGACGTTCTCCAGCTTCCGCAACCGTCACCACGGGCGGCCGGTGGATCGGCAGCGGCTTCCGGGCCACCGGCTCGTGGCGTACCTGCAGAACCACGACCAGATCGGCAACCGGGCCACCGGGGACCGGATCTCCGCCTCGCTGTCGCCCGCGTTGCTGCGGGTGGGGGCGACGCTGCTGATGACCGCGCCGTTCACGCCGATGCTGTTCATGGGGGAGGAGTGGGCGGCGTCCACGCCGTGGCAGTTCTTCACGTCGCATCCGGAGCCGGAGTTGGCGGTCGCCGTGGCCACCGGTCGCAGGCGGGAGTTCGCCGCGCACGGGTGGGGTGCGGAGGAGGTGCCCGATCCCCAGGACCCGCAGACGTTCGTACGGTCGCGGCTGGACTGGGCGGAGCTGGACAAGCCCGAGCACCGGGAGATGTACGAGTTCTACCGGCGGTTGATCGCGCTGCGAAAGTCGCGTGGTGACCTGTCGGACCCGCGGCTGTCAGCGGTGGACGTGCGGCACGGGGACCAGTTCCTGGTGATGCGGCGGGGGGAGTCTCTGGTCGTGGCGAACCTGGCTGGGCGGGCGCAGGGGATCTCGTTGCCGGGGGTGGTGCGGCGGGTGCTGCTCGCCACCGGTGAAGGGGTGACGGTGATGCGGGACCGGATCGAGTTGCCGGCGGAGACGGCGGCGATCGTCGCGCTGTAGGAACGCGTGCTTGATCGACTCGGATTCTGTGAAGTCGGGGTGTCGGCGTGCGTCGGATGCCCCGACTTCAATGACGTCGAGTCGATCTCGGCGCCGGACCGATGAGTTCACCGCTGCGGCGGAGTCTGTCCCGGTGTCCGCACACCGACCCGTGGAGGGCCCCATGTCCGACGTCCTGTCTCGCGAGGCCCTGTGGGCCGCCGCTCACACCGAGCGTGCTGCCCTCGCCGACGACCTCGCGTCGCTCGACGCGACGCAGTGGGCGCAGCAGTCGCTGTGCGGTGAGTGGACGGTGGAAGAGGTCGTCGCCCACCTGACGGCAGCGGCGAGCGTCGGTCGGCTGCGCTGGTTGGCCAGTGCCCTGGCCGCCCGGTTCGACTTCGGGCTGCACAACGACCGGCGTCTCGCCGAGCAGCGAGGCGCAACCCCGGCCGAGACCCTGGAGCGGTTCCGCCGCATCATCACCAGCACCACGTCGACGTTCGGTCCAACCGAGGCGTGGCTCGGTGAGGTGATCGTGCACGCCCAGGACATCCGGCGTCCCCTCGGAATCACGCGCACGCCCGCCATCGAGGCCGTCACCCCCGTCGCCCGTTTCTACGCCCAGCGTGACTTCACCGTGGCCGGCCGCAGCGCCATCGACGGCCTGCGTGTCCAGGCGACCGACGGACCCTTCGCGACCGGGTCCGGACCTCTCGTCAGGGGCACGACCCTCGCGCTGACCATGGTGATGGCCGGCCGGCATGCCTACTGCGACGACCTCACCGGCCCCGGCGTGCCCACCCTGCGTGAGCGGTGTACCTCAGCCTGAGTGGATCGCCCGGTCCTGCCTCGTCGCTGCGTCAGAGCAGAGTGACCGCGTCGCGGCGGCGATGTAGCGGCGGCCGGGCGGCGCACGATCAGAATGGTGCGGGTCCGCGGCCTGCCAACGACATCAACACCTGCGTGGCGAGTAGCTTGCGTATGCCGGTGACGGCGACTGTCCCCACCCGATCGTAGGGCAGTTCCAATTGCAGCCCTTCGACTGCGCTGCGAAGGTCTGTCGTGATCTCGTCCGGACGGAACGTGCCGCCCCAGCCGCTGAGTCCTCCGCGCTGGTTGGTACTGAGGGAAGCCATGCCGGATATGCATGCGCCGTCGACCAGGATCAGCCTCGCAGGACCCGAGTAGGTCGTCGTCATAGTCATCAACCCTTCACGATGTAACGCCGTGCACCCCGGATCCCGGCTGTCTGACAGTCACTCAGGAGGCGAGGCGTCGAGTCCGACCATGGGAATTCGGCTCGTCAGCGATAGAGGCCGATGTCGAGCTGGCTCCACACCGAGATGGCCCGCCTTCTGCCGATCAGACGATTTTCGCGATGCCGTGGTGAGCGCATGAAACGCCGAACGGCGGCCCGCTGAACCAGTCGGGCCGCCGTTCGCAGAGTGTGGATCAAAGCGGGCGGATGTTCTCCGCCTGCGGGCCCTTCTGGCCCTGGGTGATGTCGAACTCCACCTTCTGATTCTCGTCGAGGCTGCGGAAGCCGCTCGCCGAGATCGCGGAGAAGTGGGCGAAGACGTCGGCGCCGCCGTCGTCCGGGCTGATGAAGCCGAAGCCCTTGTCGGCGTTGAACCACTTCACGGTACCTGTAGTCATGTCTGCTCCTTCGCAGGCTGTTAGAGACCGCACTGTGCGGACCCTTACGCCGCTGCGTTGATCACCCGCGTCGAAACGACACGAAAAACGAAAGGCGCCTGGATGGGTTTCAGATGCCCCATCAGGCGCCGGAAAACGTCTACGGAAATCAAAACTGCAACTCGGCTACCGTAGCACATGATCCGTCGTCGATCCCGTGGCGGTGAGTGGGCACCTGCGGAAGCGCTGTCTGGCTCCGAGGCGGGACGGGGGCAGGTGGGCGGATCGGCCGGCTCGCCCAGTGATCTCGGTGGAGGACCTTGGTGGCCGCCGGCTGCGGCGACACGTGCCGGGCCGGGGAACTGACCGAGCGGGCGGTCGAACTGGGGGACGCCGGGGCGGCGGTGCGGAGGCACGCGACGGTGCTGCGGCGGGACGGGTGGCGGAGGCTGCCGGCCGAGCAGGCGACACCGGCAGAGGTGATCCGCAAATCTGGAGCGGATGTACATCAGCGCCTTGACCGGGACGGGTGCCGCGGTTGGAGGAGCCGCAGCCGCGCCTGGTGTCGGCACGGGTGTCGCACTGGCGCTGTCGGCCGGCGAGGTCTTCTCATCTCTTGAGCGGAGCGCCCTCTTCGCGCTCTCGATCGCCGAAGTCCACGGAGTCCGCATCGACGAGGTCGAACGCCGCCGAACGATCGTGATGGGGATCATGCTCGGCGGGTCCGGCTCCGCCACCATCACCAAGGTTGCCGAGCGGACGGGGCAACACTGGGGACGTCAGGTTGTCGCCAAGGTGCCTGTCGAGACGCTGCGCCAGATCAACAAGCTCTTGGGGAACACTTCATCACGAAATACGGGACCAAGCAGGGCATCATCGTTCTCGGTCGAGCGGCACCCTTCGGTATCGGCGCGGTGATTGGTGGTGGCGCCAATGCTGCCCTCGCCACCCTGGCCGTGCGGGCCGGTCGTCGCGCATTCGGCCCACCCCCGGCCTCGTGGCCCCCGCTGACGGACAGCACATCGGCGCCGGACGCCTCGCATGGCTGACTTCGCGAAGACGTACCTGCACACTGAGCTGCGGGAGATTCGCGAGGCGATCCTCTGGAAGCTCGACGGGCTCGGCGAGTACGACGTCCGCCCCCCTGACCGCAACCGGCACGAACCTTCTCGGCCTGGTCAAGCACCTGTCGGTCTGGGAGGCCCGGTACCTCGGCGGGGTCTTCGGGCGGCCGTTCCCCGAACCCCTGCCCCGCTGGGGACGACACCGAGGCGCAGGGCACCGACATGTGGGCGACCGAGCACGAGACGCTCGCGGAGATCGAGCGGGCCGCCAGGGCAGCCGATCGACGTTGGTCGGCCTGACCCGGTGACCGGCCTATTTGCCTTGTTGTCCTGCTGGCCCGTGCCTACCGTGAGCCGATGACCTCGCGACTGCTCTCGGTGACCTTCGATGCGCACGACCCGGCTCGCCTGGCGCGGTTCTGGGCCGGCATGCTCGGCCGGGAGATCGTCGAGGACGCCGGTGGTGCGCTCCTGCCCGGCGACGACACTCAGCTCAGCCTCCGGTTCGCCCCGAGCGACGCGGAGATGGTGCGGCCGAACCTCATGCATCTCCACCTGACCAGTGCCAGCGATGACGACCAGCAGGATCTGGTGGCGACGGCGCTGCGGCTCGGCGGCGGCCACCTCGACGTCGGGCAGCGTCCCGAGGAGGGGCACATCGTCCTGGCCGACCCCGAGGGCTACGAGTTCTGCGTGATCCCGCCGGGCACCACCTTCCTCGCTGGGTGCGGGCTGCTCGGGGAGCTCGCCTGCGATGGCACCCGCGAGGTCGGTCTCTTCTGGAGCGAGGCGCTGGGCTGGCCGCTGGTGTGGGACCAGAACGAGGAGACCGCGATCCAGTCGCCGCACGGCGGCACGAAGGTCGCGTGGGGAGGCCCACCCCTGACCCCGAGGACGGGGAGGAACCGGCAGCGCTTGGACCTCGCCGTGGCCGGTGGCGACCGGCGGGCGGAGGTCGACCGGCTGGTTTCCCTCGGCGCCACTCCATTCGAGGCCGGTACGGACGGCGCCGTCATGCTGGCCGATCCCGACGGCAACGAGTTCTGCCTGGGGCGGGCGGCAAGGATGTCGTAAAGCGATATGACTGAGGGGAATATTCATGCCTGACCGTCATTTCGCGCGCGAGGGACATCACTTCCGGCGCGCTGACCGGGCCGGCCTCTGGCGCGTACGCGCAATCGCCGAGGTCGCCCGGGGCCAGCCGGCGCCGGCCGGCGTGGCGCGCCCGGCGACGCTGGTCGGCCTGGCCTGGTGAGCAGCGGTCGGCCTGGCGTCAGCGGCGCGTGGCGAATACCACGCCGGTCAGGCAGAGCGCACCGCCGAGCAGGGCCAGCGGCGCCGGCACCTCGGCCAGCAGCGTCCAGGACAGCAGGACGGTCACCGGCGGCACCAGGTAGGTCGCGGCGGTGGTGCGACCCGCGGTCCAGCGGGACAGGACGTAGCCCCAGGCGAGGAAGCCGATCGCGGTCGGGAACACCCCCAGGTACAGCATGCCGAGGGTGGCCGGCAGCGGCGCGGCGGCGAGCTGTCCGACGAGGGTGGGGGCGAACGGCAGCAGCGCCGCGGTCCCGGCCAGCGCACCGAGCCAGGTCATCGTCACGGCGTCGACCCGCGCCAGCAGGCGCTTCTGGAGCAGGACGCCGAAGGCGTACAGCAGGGCGGAGAGCACGGCGAGTGCGACGCCGACCTTGTCGGCGTGCCCGGTGAAGCCGCTGGCCGCGATCAGGGCGACGCCGGCGAAGGCGACCGCCACGCCGGTGCCGAGCCGGCCGGTGAGCCGCTCGCCCAGGACGAGGACCGCGGCCACCGCGACGAGGATGGGCGCGACCGCCACCAGCAGTGCCGCCGTCCCGGCGTCGATCAGCCGCTCGGCGGCGTTCAGCGCCACGTTGTACCCACCGAACCAGGCCACGCCCCACAGCGCGATCAGCCCCAGGGTGCCGCCACGGGGCAGCGCGGGCCGGCGGTCCGGCCCCGGCCCGGCGGGCCGCGGTCGGTTGCGGCGCAGCCCGGCGGTGAACGCCACGAACGCGCTCAGCGCGATGGACGCCGCCACCATTCGACCCAGCGCCATGGCGCCGGGGGAGTAGTCGTGGCCGGCGAAGCGGATCCCGACGAACGCCGACGCCCACAGGAGCACGGTGGTCCCGGCGGCGGCGACAGTCGGCCACGACCGGGTGTACGGCCTGGGGGCGCGGTCGCTCCCGGTGTCATGCGGCCGGCTCGGGGCGGCGGTGAGCAGCGCAGGCGTCATGGGGAGATTCTCGTGCGCCCGATTGTTCAGCACCAGCGATTGTTTCTTCACCACGATTCAGTCCGGCTTTATAGTTGGGCATGCTCGACGTCCACCGCCTCCGGATCTTCCGCTCCGTCGTCGCGTCCGGGTCCGTGCAGGCCGCCGCCGCCAACCTCGGCTACACCCCGTCCGCCGTCAGCCAGCACCTCACCGCACTCCAGCGCGAGACGGGCCTCACCCTGCTCGCCCGAGCGGGGCGGGGCCTGCGACCCACCGCCGCCGGACACGCCCTCGCCGCCGAAGCGGACCGGGTACTCGCCCGGCTCGGAGCGGCCGAGTCGCTGATCGCGGACCTGCGCACCGGCCGTACCGGCGCACTGTCCATCGCGTACTTCGCGTCGGTGGGCGCGGCGTGGATGCCGCTCGTGGTGCGGCGCATCCTCACCGAACTCCCCGGAGTGCGGCTCGACCTGGAACTGCGCGAGCACATCCCGGACAGTCGGGAGGAACGCGCCGACGTGCAGGTGGTCGTGGCGGGCGCCGGCTTCGAGCCCGGTTCGGGCTTCACCGCCCACCACCTCCTCGACGACCCGTACGTGGCCGTGCTGCCCGCCGGGCACCGCCTCGCCGGGCATGAGGAGGTGGACCTCGTCGACCTCGCCGACGAGCGCTGGGTCGACAACGACTTCGCCCGTGGCTGGTGCCGTGCCAACCTCCTCGAGGCCTGCACCGCCGCCGGCTTCAGCCCGGCCTTCCGGGTCGAGGCGCACGACTACCCGACGGCGCTCGCCTTCGTCGCCGCCGGCATCGGTCTCACGGTGCTCCCCGCGATCGCCGCGGCCCACCTGCCCGACGGCGTGACCCCGGTCCGGGTGGTCCGCCCGACGCCGATCCGGTCGATCCACGTGGTGGTGCACGACGCGGTGGAGCACACACCGGCGGCGCGGACCGCGGTAGCCGCGCTGCGGGAGGCTGCCGCTTCCGCGTGACGCGCGCTGAGCGTGGTGGCCGGCGGACAGTCGATGGAAAAGGGAGTGGCTACTCCCTGCCACTTCTAACGTATAGCGCACCGGGGGGCTTGCCGCAAGACCGGGGTGGTGCCGCAGAATTCACCGGCCAAGCCCCGTCACCTGCGGAAACGCAAGCCACGACCTGCGTGTGCGCAGAGGCCGTGCTGCGCGCAAAGGCGGCAGGAACGACCTCAGAACGGAATTGATGAATTGCATTCCCGTGCGTTCGACCTTCCCGAGCACCTCTCTCCCAAGGCCGACCCGACGCTGATCGACCGCGACGAGCGGCACTTCACGGCCATGGCCGAGAGCCTCCAGGAGCTGCACGACGACCTGTCCGGCCGCCTGGATGCCGCGCGCCGGGCGCCCGGTGGCAAGGGCCGGCAGGCGGTGGACCGGGACATGGAGGTCCGCCGGCTGACCGCCCGCCTGCGTGCCCTGAGTCGCTTCGGCCTGGACCTGTGCATCGGGCGCATGGTCAGCGCCGACAACCCCGAGCCCGTGTACGTCGGACGACGGGGCCTCACCGACGGCAAGGGTCGTCGATTGCTTCTCGACTGGCGTTCCCTCGCCGCCGAGCCGTTCTTCGGCGCCACCCACGGCAACCCGATGGGCCTGGCGAGTCGCCGCAGGTATCGCTGGACCCGCGGCCGGATCACCGACTACTGGGACGAGGTGTTCACCCCGGACGGTCTGGAGGGGCACGCCGCCCTCGACGACCAGTCCGCCTTCATTGCCAGCCTGGGCAGCAGCCGATCGACCCGGATGCGTGACGTGCTCGGCACCATCCAGGCCGACCAGGACGCCATCATCCGAGCGGGATCCCGCGGCGCTCTCGTCGTCGACGGCGGTCCGGGCACCGGGAAGACGGTCGTCGCGCTGCACCGCACCGCCTACCTCCTCTACTCCGACCCGCGACTGGGCCACCGCCGGGGCGGGGTGCTGTTCGTCGGGCCGCACCAGCCCTACCTGGCCTACGTCGCCGACGTCCTGCCCAGCCTGGGTGAGGAGGACGTGCAGATCTGCACCCTGCGAGACCTCGTTCCCGAGGGTGCCGCGGCGACCGTCGAGTCCGACCCGGACGTGGCCCGGCTGAAGTCGTCCGCGGACCTGGTGACGGCGATCGAGGCGGCCGTCCGGTTCTACGAGGAGCCGCCGGACAAGGGGATGACGGTCACGACCGACGACGCCGACATCCGGCTGAGCGCCGAGGACTGGGCCCAGGCGTTCGAGGCGGTGGGGCCCGGCACCCCGCACAACGAGGCGCGGGACGAGATCTGGGAGGAGCTGCTCACGATCCTGCTGGACAGGTACGACGGTGACGAGCCGGACGACCTGGTCCGCACATCGCTGCTGCGGAACACCGAACTACGCACGGCGTTCCACCGGGCGTGGCCGCTGCTCGACGCGGCGGACCTCGTCGGCGACCTGTGGTCGGTGCCCGCGTACCTGCGGAAGTGTGCTCCCTGGCTCAGCCCCGACGAGGTCCGCAAGCTCCAGCGCGGCGACGCCCGGGCCTGGACGGTGTCCGACCTGCCCCTCCTGGACGTGGCACGGCAGCGGCTCGGCGACGCGGAGGCGTCCCGGCGCAACCGCCGGAACGACGCCGCTGTCGCGGTCGAACGGGAGCGCCGCGCCACGGTGATCGACGAGCTGATCGAGGCCCACGCCTATGACGACGGTGAGGGTGTGTTGTCGAGCCTGCGCCAACTGGACCTCCAGGATGCCCTGGTCGACGAGTCCGCGCTGGCCGGCGCCGACCCGGACCTGCTCGCCGGCCCGTTCGCGCACATCGTCGTGGACGAGGCTCAGGAGCTGACCGACGCGGAGTGGCAGATGTTGCTGCTCCGCTGCCCGTCGCGAAGCTTCACCGTCGTCGGGGACCGTGCCCAGGCCCGCCACGGGTTCACCGAGTCGTGGCAGGAACGGTTGAGGCGGATCGGGCTCGACCGGGTCACCCTGGCCGCCCTGAGCGTCAACTACCGGACGCCGGCGGAGGTCATGGCGGAGGCCGAGCCGGTCATCCGGGCCGTGCTACCGGACGCCAACGTGCCGACCTCCATCCGGAGCAGCAACGTGCCCGTCGTCCACGGATCTGTTGCGGAGCTGGGCGCGATCCTCGACACCTGGCTCGCCGCGCACGCCGAGGGGACCGCGTGTGTCATCGGCGATCCCACCTTCCCGCCGGCGTCCCGCGTCCGGTCGCTGACCCCGGTGCTGGCGAAGGGGCTCGAGTTCGACCTGGTCGTCCTCGTCGACCCGGAGGCGTTCGGCACGGGCATCGAGGGAGCGGTCGACCGCTATGTCGCGATGACGCGGGCGACCCGGCAACTCGTCATCCTCACGAACGCCGGACACCGTGACCGCCAGTCCTAGAATCGGGCGATGGGTAGGACCGACCGCGCCTGCCGGGTGATCGCGGCACCACCGGTGACCGTCTACGGCGCTCTCCTCGACCGGGAGTCGCTGGAGGCATGGCTGCCGCCGGACGGCATGCGTGGCCGGATCGAGCGGTGGGATCCCCGGCCCGGCGGCGGTTTCCGGATGGTTCTCACCTATCTCGACCACACCGGCAGTCCCGGCAAGACGTCAGATGCGACGGACGTCGTCGACGTCGAGTTCGCCGCCCTGGTGCCTCCGGAGCGCGTGGTGCAGCGGGCCGTGTTCGAGGCCGACGACCCGTCGTACGCGGGCACCATGACGATGACCTGGCACCTCGCTGCCACCCGTGCGGGGACCGAGGTGACCGTCACCGCGACGGACGTGCCGCCCGGCATCGACCAGGCGGTCCACGAGGTTGGGATCGCCTCCTCGCTGGCCAACCTGGCGTCCTACGTCGAAGCGGCGCACTGAGCCGCCCACATCGCAGGGGTCATCTCGTACTCGACCTCGCCCAGCTCCGTTCCCGGCAGCGGGTCGTCCCAGAACGGGAAGAACGTGCGGACGTACCGCATGCCGATCGTCTCCATGACGCGCCGGGACCCGGTGTTCACGGCCATGGTCTGCGCGATCACCCGGCTCTGCCCGACGGTGTCGAAGGCGTGCCGCAGGAGAGCGCGCGACGCCTCGCTGGCCAGGCCCTTGCGCCAGTGCCGGCGGACCAGGCGGTAGCCCAGGTCGCTGACGGCCGGGTCGTGGGGCTGGTCGGGGCCGTGTGCGGGCGGAAGCATCATCAGTCCGACGAAGGTCCCCTCACCCTCGTCGGCCGGTGGTGTCGAGCCGGGCGCGCAGTCGTCGGAGCCGAACGCCATCCAGTAGCCCAGGCCGTCCACCCTGCCCGCCAGGCTCATCCGCTGGGCGTGCGAGGTGACCACCTCGTCCCTCGACCGCGCCCGGCCGTAGAGGTAGCGGAGCACCTCGGGGTCGGAGTCCAGTCCGACCTCCAGGTCGAGGTGCCGGTCGGCGAGCGGGACGAGCAGCAGGCGGTCGGTACGCACGATCGGTTGGGGCATGCGGCCACGATCGCATGACTGGTTTGCGGGACGCGATCCGATTTGTCGTAGCCGCTCGCCGCGCGGGCGGGAATGGTCGCGGGCCTAAGGGGAACGGCAGTGCCGCCAGCAGGGACTGACCGGGGAGGCGGCGCCATGACGGACACAGCGCGCACAGGGTCGGGTAGCGGACGCCCGGGGGAGGGCGGTGGCTTCGCCGTCGTGGAGATGTTCACCTCCCAGGGCTGCAACAGCTGCCCGCCCGCCGAGGAGGTGCTGTCCGAGATCGACCGCGACGCCCGCGAGCGGGGCCAGCCCGTGTACGCCCTCGGGTTCCACGTCGACTACTGGGACCACCTGGGCTGGGCCGACCCCTACGGCGACCCGGCGCACACGCTCCGGCAGGAGGCGTACGCGCGCGCCTTCGGCTCCGGCGGGTTGTACACGCCGCAGATGGTCGTCAACGGCACCGTCGAGTTCGTCGGCTCCAACGACCGGGCGGCGTCGTCGGCGATCAAGTCGGCCCTCGGGGAGTCAGCCGCCACGTCGCTCGCGCTGTCGGTCGAGAACGTCGACGGCGGCGACGGACGCCGGCTGACGGTGGACTACCACGCCGAACATCCGCCGGAGCAGGCGGTCCTGAACATGGCGCTCGTCCAACGGGGCCTGGAGAACGACGTCCCCCGGGGTGAGAACGCCGGGCGTCGGCTCCGGCAGGACGGCGTGGTACGCGCCTTCACGTCCGCGAAGCTGGACATGGGGCGCGGGCGGGTCGAGATCACCGTGCCGCCGGACCTCGATCCTCGACACGCCTCGGTGGTCGGCTACGTGCAGAACAGAGGCGACAAGTCGATCGTCGGCGCCGCGGCCGTGGACGTCTCGGCGGCATTACGGACATGACCGTGCGGCTTCCTCCCGTCACCGTCGAGCGGTGGGTGAACTCGCCGCCGTTGACTCCCGACGACCTGCACGGCCGGGTGGTCCTGGTCGACATCTGGGAGTACACCTGCGTCAACTGGATCCGCACCGCCCCGTACGTCAGGGCGTGGCACCGCGACTACGCCGACCTGGGCCTGACCGTCGTCGGGGTGCACGCGCCCGAGTTCGAGTTCGGCCGGCACGCCGAGAACATCGACCGGGCGATCCGCGACCACGGGTTGACCCATCCCGTCGCGCTCGACAACGACTTCACGTTCTGGCGGGCCCTGCGCAACGACGCCTGGCCGGCGAAGTACCTCTTCGACGCCGACGGTCGGCTCGTCGACCGGTGGGTCGGCGAGGGCGACTACGAGCGGGTGGAGTCGGAGATCCGCCGGCTCATCGAGGTCCGGGCACCCGGCACCCCGCTGCCGCCGGTCAGCCCCGAGGTGACGGCGTTCGTCACGACCGGGCAGCCCACCTACGTCGGCATCACGCCCGAGACGTACCTCGGGGCCGACCGGGGCGTGCCGGGCACGTTCACGGTGGCCGGCGACTGGCGGAGCGACGGCGAGTACGTCGAACTCGTCGGCGGCACCGGCGAACTCGCCCTGCCCTTCACCGCCGGCGAGGTGAACCTCGTCGTCGACCCGGGACCCACCGGGCGGGCCGCGATTCAGGTGCTGCTCGACGGGAACCCGATCGGCGAGGAGCGCGGCCCCGACGTCGGCCCGGACGCGGTGGCGCTGATCGACCGGGCGGCCATGATCCGGCTCGTCGCCGACGCGTCCCAGGTCGACCACCTGCTGACCCTCGTCACCGACCAGCCGGGCTTCCGCGCGTACGTCTTCACCTTCGGCCCGTAGCGCGTGTCCTGATGTTCGAGTACCTGGACGGAGTGGAGCGATGAACGACAAGACCGAGAAGGCGATCCTGGCCGGCGGCTGTTTCTGGGGGATGCAGGACCTCATCCGGAAACGCCCCGGCGTGCTCGACACGAGGGTCGGCTACACCGGCGGGGACGTGCCGAACGCGACGTACCGCAACCATGGCACCCACGCCGAGGCCATCGAGATCAGCTTCGACCCGGAGGAACTGTCCTACCGCGACCTTCTGGAGTTCTTCTTCCAGGTCCACGACCCGACGACGAAGAACCGTCAGGGGAACGACATCGGTGTCAGCTACCGGTCGGCCATCTTCTACACCGACGACCAGCAGCGGCACGTCGCCGAGGACACCATCGCCGACGTCGACGCCTCCGGCCTGTGGCCCGGCAAGGTGGTCACCGAGGTCAGCCCGGCCGGGCCCTTCTGGGAGGCCGAGCCGGAGCACCAGGACTACCTGGAGCGCAATCCCGGCGGTTACACCTGCCACTTCGTCCGGCCGGACTGGAAGCTGCCCCGCCGGGGTGAGAGCGGCACCTGATGTCCAGCGCCCTCGCTGGATCCGACTGCGCCGAATCGACAAGGAGGCCCACGTGGCTGCCAGGACCCAGACGTTGACCCGTACCGCCACCGACATCCGGCCGTTCCGGGTGGAGTTCTCCGAGGCGGACCTCCAGGACCTGCAGGCACGCATCGCGGCCACCCGCTGGCCCGAGAAGCAGACCGTCGACGACCAGTCCCAGGGCGTGCCGCTGGAGACGAGCCAGGCGCTCGCCCGCTACTGGGAGAAGGAGTACGACTGGCGCAGGACCGAGGCGCGGCTGAACGACCTGCCGAACTTCATCACCGAGATCGACGGGCTCGACATCCACTTCCTGCACATCCGGTCCAGGCACGACGACGCGCTGCCGCTCATCGTCACCCACGGTTGGCCGGGCTCGATCATCGAGCAGATGAAGATCGTGGGTCCGCTCACCGATCCGACGGCGCACGGCGGCACCGCGTCGGACGCCTTCCACCTGGTGATCCCGTCGATGCCCGGCTACGGCTTCTCGGGTAAGCCGACCACGCCCGGCTGGGGCCCCGAGCACATCGCGAACGCCTGGATCGAACTGATGAGGCGTCTGGGCTACTCGCGGTACGTCGCGCAGGGGGGCGACTGGGGCGCGCTCATCACCGACCTCATCGGCCTGCAGGCGCCGCCGGAACTGGCCGGCATCCACACCAACATGCCGGGCGCGATTCCGCCGGACATCGACACGTTGCTCCAGTCGGACATCACCGGAGCGGGCAACGCGCTGGCCGCGCTGCCGTCCGGCCTCTCCGACGAGGAGCGGCGGGCGTGCGAACAGCTGTACTTCTTCTGGCAGCACTCCGCCTACGCCCTGATGATGGGGACGCGCACGGAGACGCTGACCGGGCTCGCCGACTCGCCGGTCGCTCTGGCGAGCTACATGATCGACCACGACGCGGCGAGCCTGGAGCTGATCTGCCAGGCCTTCGCCGGGCAGCAGGTCGGCCTCACCCGCGACGACGTCCTCGACAACGTCACGCTCTTCTGGCTGACGAACACGGGGGTGTCCGCGGCTCGTCTCTACGCGGAGAACACGCTGTCCTTCTTCGCCGCCAAGGGGGTGTCCGTCCCGGTCGCCGTGAGCGTCTTCCCGGACGAGCTCTACCAGACCCCGCGGAGCTGGGCCGAGCAGGCGTATCCCAACCTCATCCACTACAACCAGCTCGACCGGGGTGGGCACTTCGCGGCCTTCGAGCAGCCGATGCTCCTGACCGGGGAGTTGCGCGCCGCCTTCCGGTCGCTGCGCTAGCCGCTCCTGCTGGGACGGTGCTCAGCCGAGCCAGCCAGTCATCAGGGGAGCCCCTCCTTCCAGAGGGGCTCCCCTCGCTGATCGTCCATCGTGCCGGTGACCGTCTCGTGATCGCCGTCCGGTAGGCCCTCGCCGGGGTCACGCCCCTTCACATCGTCGTCGCGCAGGCGCTGGGCCGCGGCCAGCGCGTGCCCCCATGCGGGCAGACACACGAGAGAACTCCTTCCATCGGTGACGGGCGACCGGACGGGTCAGCGAAGCTCCTGTATGCGGACCAGGTTGCCCGCGGGGTCGCGGAAGGCGCAGTCGCGGATGCCGTACGGCTGCTCGGTCGGCTCCTGGACGACCTCGGCGTCGCCGGCCTGCACCTTCTCGAAGGTGCCGTCGAGGTCCCGGGTGGCCAGCAGGATCCAGCCGTAGGTGCCCTTGGCCATCATCTCGGCGATGGTGCGGCGCTCGTCCTCGGTGACCCCGGGGTCGGCGGCCGGCGGGGCCAGGAGGATCGACGTGCCGGGCTGGTCGACCGGACCGACCGTGATCCACCGCATCCTGCCCTGTCCGACGTCGTTGCGGACCTCGAAGCCGAGGACGTCGCGGTAGAAGGCCAGGGAGGCGTCCGGGTCGACGTGCGGAAGGAAGGTCGTGTGAATGGTGATGTCCATGTCGATCAGGCTAGGTGCGGCCCCCTGGCCGGCACTTCTCGATTCCTGATCGATCGGGCCGCCGGTCTCGTCGGTCCGGGCCCGTCTCCCTGCCCCGTCAGGGTGAGCGCCGGAGGGATCGGGCCCGCGGTCGGGTTGCCGCCGGGAGAATCGGCGGTCGCAGGGTGTGGGCCGCGGTGACCGGGAGGAGCCACGAGTGTGAGCCGTCCGGCCGCGCTGCTGAGACGCGGCGACGAGCCACTTCAGGCATCGTTCCTGGAACTCTTCTTCGATCTCGCGTTCGTCCTCGCCCTGCGGCAGATCTCGCTCGTCCTGCTCGCCGACGCGAGCCTCACGGGGCTGGCCCGCACCGCCCTGCTCCTGCTTCCGCTGTGGTCGGTCTGGGTGGTGACGGCCTGGTTCACCGACTGGTTCGCCCGCGACCACCGCGCGGTGCAGGCCCTGCTCGTCGGCGCCACGCTCGGGGTCCTGCTGATGAGCGTCGCCGTGCCGCACGCGACGGGGAACCGGGCGGCGCTCTTCGCCGGAGCGTACGTCGCGCTCCACGTCGGGCGGAGCATCGTCACGACCGTGGCGTTGCGCGGGCACCCCCTGCGTCGCCGTACGCTGCGGGTCCTGGTCTGGTTCGTCGTCTCCGGGATCTTCTGGTTGGTCGGGGCCGCCTGGCCGGCGGCACGGGTGCCCGCCTGGGTGGTGGCCGTGGCGCTGGACTACGCGGCACCGCACCTGGGCTGGCCGGTCCCCGGGCTGGGCCGTGCGCAGCCCGGTGAACTGCGGCTGCGCGGCGAGCATCTCACCGAGCGGTTCCAGCAGGTCTTCATCATCGCCCTCGGCGAGCTGATCATCGCCGCGGGTCTGGCGTACTCGGCGACCGAGCTGGCCCCGGTGCAGTCGGCCGCCTTCCTCCTGGTCTTCGCCGCCGCGGTGCTGATCGGCCGGCTGTACGTCGCGCCGGCCGGCCCGTACCTGGGTGCCGCCATCGACCAACGGGATCCGGCCCGGTTCGCCACCCTCACCGGCAACCTGCACCTGGTCATGATCGCCGGTGTGGTGGCCACGTCGGTGGCCGCCGACCTGGTGATCGCGCACCCCACCGACGAGGCGTCCGGGGCCGGGATCGCCCTGACCGTCGCCGGCCCCGCGCTCTTCCTCGCCGGCCGGATCGCCCTGTCCGCCCTCATCTACCGCCGGCTGTCCTGGTCCCGCCTGCTCGGATTGGCCGCTCTGCCGGTCATCGCGCTCACCGGCCACGCGGCGCCGCTGCTCGTCGTGGCCGCGACGACCGTCGGCGTCCTGCTGGTCGTGGCGGTCCTGGACCGTCGCGGGGAGTCCGCGTCACGGATGAGCCGCTGACCCGGCCGTCGCCACCATCTCGCCGAATCGGGCTCACGCGGCGAATCAGTCGCATAACGTCACGTGGCGGAACCATCGCCGGGCCACCGGGGCCTCGTGCCAGTGGTCCCGTGCCGACCGGAGGGGCCGAGCGTGGATGACGACGACCGCGTGCTGTTGCGCGAGCTGGACGGACCGCAGCCGGCAATCCGGCTGCCCCGGGCCCTGGGCTGGCTGAGCCTCGCGATCGGCGTCGGCGCTCTCGCCGTACCCGATCGGTGTGCCCGGCTGGTCGGGGTGGACGACGTGCCGGCGGCGCGGACGGTGGTCCCGGCGCTCGGCGCGCGGTACCTGGCCCACGGCGTCGGGCTGGCCGCCGGTCGCCGGCCGGTCGGCGGCGCGTGGGCCCGGGTGGCCGGGGACGCGCTCGACCTCACCCTGCTCTCGCGGGCGATGGCCGACCGGCGCGGCGAGCGGCGACGCCGGGTGGCGCTCACCACCGCCGTGGTCGGGGGAGTGGCGGCCCTGGACCTGCTCGCCGCCGTCCGCGCCGGACGCGCCCGGCGGGCCTGGCGGCGGGTGATCGAGGTACGGATGGCCGTGACCGTCAACCGCTCACCGGCCGAGGCGTACCGGTTCTGGCGTGACCTGGAGAACCTGCCGCGCTTCATGTCCCACCTGGAGTCGGTCCGCACCGACGACCTGCGCCGGACCCACTGGGTCGCCCGTGCCCCGGCCGGACGCCTCGTCGAGTGGGATGCGGAGATCGTCGAGGACCAACCGAACCGGCGGCTGGCGTGGCGGTCGCTGCCCGGCGCGCGGGTGCCGAACGCGGGCCGGGTGCGGTTCGAGCCGGCGCCCGGTGACCGTGGCACCGAGGTGCGGGTGCACCTGCGGTACGCCCCACCGGCCGGAGCCCTCGGCCGGGCGGTGGCCAAGCTCTTCGGCGAGGAGCCGGAGCAGCAGGTCCGCGACGACCTGCGCCGGTTCAAGCAGGTGCTGGAGGCCGGCGAGGTGGTGCGCTCCGAGGGCAACCCCGACGGCATCTCGGTACGCCAGCAGGTCAACCAGCGCCCGGCGCAACCGTTGCCGACCGGTCGCCGGTGAACACACAGGAAGGCAACCGATGAGGGCCACCGCCTGGATGGGCAAGGACAGCGTCAAGGTCGTCACCGTGCCCGACCCCACCATCATGAACGCCCGCGACGCGATCGTCCGCGTCACCAGGACCGCCATCTGCGGCTCCGACCTGCACCTCTACCACGGCTACGTCCCCGCGATACGCAAGGGCGACATCCTCGGCCACGAGTTCGTGGGCGAGGTCGTGGAGGTCGGCCCGCAGGTGCGCAACCTACGCCGCGGCGACCGGGTCGTCGTGCCGTTCCCGATCGCCTGCGGGCACTGCAACTCCTGCCAGCGCGGGCTCTACTCGGTCTGCGAGAACTCCAACCCGAACGCCCGGGCCGCGGAGAAGATCATGGGTCACTCGCCGGCGGCCATCTTCGGCTACTCCCACCTGTTCGGCGGGTACGCCGGAGGTCAGGCCGAGTACGTCCGCGTGCCGTTCGCCGACGTCGGGCCGCAGAAGCTTCCCGACGACGTCACCGACGACCAGGCGGTCATGCTCGCCGACGTCTTCCCGACCGGGTTCATGGGTGCGGAGATGTGCGACATCACGAACGGGGACGTGGTCGCGGTGTGGGGGGCCGGCCCGGTGGGGCTGCTCGCCGCCGCCAGCGCCCGCCTGCTCGGCGCCGCCCGGGTGATCGTCATCGACCGGTACCCGTACCGGCTGCGCCTGGCCGCCGAGCACGCCGGCGCGGAGACGATCAACTACGAGGACACCGACGTGCGGGACGCCCTCGACGAGATGACCGCGGGCCGTGGGCCGGACGCCTGCATTGACGCGGTCGGCCTGGAGGGACATCACGGCAACGCCGGCGTGTACGCGTACGACCGGGCCAAGCAGGCCATCCGCACGGAGACCGAGCGGCCGTTCGCGCTGCGCCAGGCCATCCTCGCCTGCCGCAGCGGCGGGGTGGTGTCGGTCATCGGCGCGTACGGTGGGCTGGTCGACAAGTTCCCGATGGGCGCGTTCATGAACCGCTCGCTGACCATGCGTACGGGGCAGTGCCACGTGCAGCGCTACACGCGCCCGCTCCTGGAGCGCATCCGGCGTGGCGATATCGACCCGAGCTTCGTCGTGAGTCACCACATGAAGCTCAAGGACGCCCCCAAGGGCTACCGGATCTTCCAGAAGAAGCAGGACGACTGCACCAAGGTCCTCCTCACGGTGTGACAGCGGGCGGGTTGGCCAGGGTGGCCTGATGGCCCCGGGTGGTGGTTCTTCGGAGATCGGTGCGGAGGTCCGGCGCGACGGGGTCCGGCTACGCCCGGTCACCGAGCCGGATCTGGCGATGTTCCGCCGGTTCGCCGTCGAGCCCGGCCTGCTCGGCCCGGACTGGCACGGCTTCCGCGACCCCGGCGCGGCGGAACGCCGCTACGCCACGGATGCCTGGCTGGGTGAGAAGGACGGCCGGCTCGTCGTCGAGGTCGAGGCCGAGGAGGCCGCCGAATTCCGGGCCGGCCGTTGGTGCGACGGCCTGCTCTACAGCCGGCTGCGTGACGACCCGTCACCATGGGACCGGCCGGCGGAGCGGGAGTGGCCCGGTCCCGGCCCGGATCGCCCCTGAACGGCTGTCTCGTAGCGGCCGTTTCCGCGAATCGTGGTCTTCGCGGACGCTGTCGAGCTGACTTGTCGACGACATCAGGCCGGCTGATCCGTTCACGACCACCACCGGGCTGATCCATTCACGACATCAGCTCGACAGCGTCCGGACCGGGTTACCGGCCGGCGCCCGCGTCCCGCCGACCGCCGACCGCCGGCGTCCGCCGGGGCGGACGGGGCGGCGTACCGCCGCCGGTCAGGGCAGCGGCCACTCGTGCACCGGGCGGTTGCTGTGCATCAGCGTCACGTAGTGCCGGACCACCTCGCGCAGCGCCTCCGGGCGGTCCAGGTGGTCGGCGGACTCCAGCCGGTGCAGGGTCTCCACCTGCCAGCTCGCGCCGTTGCGGCCGGTGAGGCAGCGCTGCTCGATGATCCCGAGCAGCCGGTCCCGCTCCGCCGGGTCGACACCCCACCGGTCCAGGCCATGGTGGGCCAGCGGCAGCAGCCGCCGCAGCACCAGCTCGGTCGCCGGCAGGTAGCCCAGGCCCGGCCAGTACACCTGCGCGTCGATGCCGTGTCGGGAGCAGGCGGTGAAGTTCTCCTCGGCGGCGCTGAACGACATCTGCGACCACAGTGGCCGGTCCGCCTCGGCGAGCGCCCGGACCAGCCCGAAGTAGAAGGCGCCGTTGGCCACGGTGTCGACGACCGTCGGGCCGGCCGGCAGCACCCGGTTCTCCACCCGCAGGTGCGGTCGGCCGCGCAGCACGTCGTACACCGGGCGGTTCCACCGGTAGATGGTGCCGTTGTGCAGCCGCAGCTCCCCGAGCCTCGGCACACCGCCGGTGTGCAGGGTCTCCGCCGGGTCCTCCGGGTCGCACACCGGCAGCAGCGCCGGGAAGTAGCGCACGTTCTCCTCGAACAGGTCGAACACCGTGGTGATCCAGCGTTCGCCGAACCACACCCGGGGGCGTACGCCCTGGGCCTTGATCTCCTCGGAGCGGGTGTCGGTGGCCTGCTCGAACAGCGGCACCCGGGTCTCCCGCCACAGCTCCCGGCCGAAGAACAGCGGCGCGTTCGCACCGAGCGCCACCTGGATGCCGGCGATGGCCTGGGCGGCGTTCCAGTAGTCGGCGAACTGGTCCGGTGCGACCTGGAGGTGGAACTGGGTGCTGGTGCAGGCCGCCTCCGGGGTGATCGTGTCGGCGGTGACCGCGAGCCGCTCCACCCCGTTGATCGCGATCCGCAGGTCCTCCCCGCGCGCGGCGAAGATCTGCTCGTTGAGCAGCTTGTAGCGGGGGTTGGCGGACAGCGTCTCCGCGGTCAGGTGCTCCGGGCGCAGCGTCGGCAGGATGCCGATCATCACCATGTGGGCGCCGACCGTGCGGGCCTTCTCCTCGGCGGCGTTGAGGCTGGCCCGGACCTGCTCCTCGAACTCCGCAATGCCCGTGCCGGCAAGCCGCCGCGGCGCGACGTTGATCTCCACGTTGAACTGGCCCAGCTCGGTCTGGAAATCCGGGTCGGAGACCGCCGCCAGCACATCGGTGTTCTTCATGGTCGGCATGAAGTCGTCGCCGACGAGGTTCAGCTCGATCTCCAGCCCGGTCATCGGCCGGTCCACGTCGAACCGCGACTCGCGCAACATCTCGGCGAAGACGTCGAGGCAGCGGCGAACCTTGTCGCGGTAGCGGGCCCGGTCCTCCCGGCTGAACGTCCGAACGCCGACTTCCTCGCCCATGGTCACCACCCTGTCACCGCTGGTACCCCCTAACCTCGCACGTGACACCGGGTGGGGGAAAGACCCGAAGTTCCCTCCACGTACCCACGGACGGCCCTGGTGATCCCCGTCGCGCCCCGGCCGGTCGCACCGGGCTGTGCCGCCGGTCCCGACTAGCATGGCTCGCGCGAGAGGTGGGGGAGCGGCGATGCGCGAGAAGGTGACCCGGCTGTTCGTCGTGGCGGCGATCGCCGAGGCGATCTCCTGGGCGGCCCTGCTGGCCGGGATGGCGGTCAAGTACGGCCCGCCGGCCAACGAGCTGGGCGTGCAGATCTTCGGCCCGATCCACGGCGGGCTGTTCGTGGCGTACGGCGTGCTGGTCCTGGCGGTGGCCCGCCTGCACCGGTGGAGCCTGCTGACCACCGGGGTGGCCCTGGCCTGCGCGGTGCCGCCCTTCGCGACACTGATCTTCGAGCGCTGGGCGCGGCGACGCGGCCTGCTCGGGCCGGCACGGGAGTCGATCCGCGAGGCCACGCCCGTCGGCTGACGGCTTTACCGACGGCCGGGCGGCCGGCCGCTCCGGCCTCAGCCGGCCAGGAAGTCCGCCAGCGCGGCGGCGAGCTGCTCCGGCGCCTCCTCGGCCATGTGGTGCCCGGAGTCGATCGCACCCGAACGCACGTCGTCGGCCCAGTCGCGCCAGATCGCCGTCGGGTCGCCGTAGAGGTCCACCATGTCGTCGTGGGTCGACCAGAGGAACAGCACCGGGCAGGTGATCCTTCGCCCGGCGGCGCGGTCGGCGTCGTCGGCCGCCCGGTCCGGGCCGAGCCCGGCCCGGTAGTCCTCGCACATCGCGTGCACTGTCTCGGGGTCGTGGATGGCGCGGCGGTAGTCGGCGTACGCCTCCTCGCCCATCTGCTCGGGCGACCCGCCGTACCAGGCGTCCGGGTCGGCGTTGATCACCCGCTCGGCGGGCCTGCCGGTCTGCCCCAGGAAGAACCAGTGCCACCAGCGGGCGGCGAACCGGGCGTCGCAGCGCGCCAGCGCCTCGCCGATCGGCACCCCGTCCAGGACCGCGAGCCGCGAGACCCGGTCCGGGTGGTCCAGCGCCGTCCGCATCGCCGCGTACGCGCCCCGGTCGTGGCCGACGACGGCGGCCCGGTCGTGGCCGAGCCGGTCCAGCAGCGCCACCACGTCGGCGGCCATGGCCCGCTTGGCGTACGTGGTGTGGTCCGGGCTGCTCGGCGGCTTCGAGGACCCGCCGTAGCCGCGCAGGTCCGGGCAGATCACGGTGTGCCGCGCGGCGAGCAGCGGCGCCACCCGGTGCCAGGTGGCGTGGGTACGGGGATGGCCGTGCAGCAGGACCACGGGTGGGCCGGAGCCGCCGTGGCGGACCCGCAGCCGCACCGGGCCGACGTCGATCTCGTCGAGCGCGAAACCGGGAAACATGTCTGCCCGCGTTGCCCGGCGGCCGACAGGCCGAAACGTCGCGCCTCGGGTTGTTAGGAGGGGGCCCTTGTACAACGCCAGGCGTTAAGAAGGTGCCCTTCCTTTCACGTCAGGGTGGTGCAGGCCGCCACGCCGGTGAGCAGGACCGCACCGAGCACCGCCTGGAGCAGCAGCGGCGGCCCGAGGTGCGACCAGAGCGTCGCCGTACGCGGGGTGAGCAGCTGGCCGGTGGTGAGGTTGACGATCCGCTCGATCTTCGGCGGCAGGTCCGCGTCGCGCTGCCGGCGGAGCGTGATCTGGACGTGGTCGGCGGGGTGCAGAGCGCTCTGCGGCAGGTGCCCGTGCAACTCGACCTCGACCAGCTGCCCGGCGGCGTCACGCAGCCGGACGGGAGTGACCAGATACTCCGGACCCTTCTTCAGGTCCTTGAACGTCCGTCGCGCACCGGAGCCGGCGCCCAGCAGCGAGCGCAGCAGGGTCACCAGGAGCCCGGCCACCCCGGCCGCCACCAGCACCGTCACCAGCACCGGCTGACCGATCCGCACCTCGCGGGGATAGCCGTCGAGCAACCGGACGATCCGCCCGGTGACGATCCGTCCGGTCGGGTGCGCGATCCGCCGGTATTGCAGGTCGCTGTCCATCTCCACCACCCAGAGTCCGGTTGTGTTCACCGATGGTATCGATCCTCCGGGTTGAACGACGTGAATGAACACTGGTCACGCGGCCGGAGAGGGGACTCGGGCGCCAGGTGACATCGTCGGTCGCGTGGGTAAGCGCAGGGCCGAGCTGGAAAGGGGTCGAGCATGCAGCTGTCCTTCCTGCGCCCGCTCTACGACCGACCCGGGCCGTGGTGCTCGGTCTATCTGGACGCGTCCGCGAACACCGAGGACGCCCACCCGGCGCTGGATCTGCGCTGGCGCGCGCTGCGCGACAAACTGCAGCAGAAGCGTGCCGACGCGGCGTCCATCAACGCCATCGAACGCGTGGTCCGGGGTCACGACCCGATGGCCGGCGACTACGGCCTGGCCGTGTTCGCCAGTCACGGCCGGGTGGTGCTGTCGGAGTACCTCTCCGCACCGCCCCTGCGGGACGTGGCCGCGTACAGCCCGCTGCCGCACGTGATGCCGCTGCTCGCTCAGCGGGGCGAGCAGGTGGCCTGGGTGCGGGTGCTGGCCGACCGGGCCGGCGGCGACGCGATGGCGGTCAGCGCCGGGGGTGTGCCCCGCCGTGCCCACGTGACCGGCCGCCAGGACTTCCAACTGCGTCGGGTGCAGCCCGGCGGCTGGTCGCAGTCCCGCTACCAGCGGGCGGCCATGGAGGCCTGGCACCACAACGCCGGTGACGTCACCGCCGCGACCGTGGAGCTGGCCGAGAAGGTCGGCGCCGAGGTGGTGGTGGTCGCCGGCGACATCCGGGCCACCGGCATGATCGCCGCCCAGATGCCGAATCGCTGGCAGGACCTCGTGGTCCGCACCGACGCCGGCTCCCGGGCCCTCGGCGCAGACCAGACCCTGCTGGACGACGTCACCGTGCAGACGATCGCCGAGGTGGCCGACCAGCGGATCACCGCCGCGCTGGACCGCTTCGGCATGCAGGAGGACGTCGGCGCCGGCCTGGACGCCGTCGTGTCGGCCCTGCAACGCAACCAGGTCGACACCATGCTCATCGTCGACGACCCGTCGGCCAACGGTGAGCTGTGGATCGGGCCGGAGCCGACCGAGATCGCCACCGACCCGGGCCAGCTCGCGGCCATGTCCGTGCCGGACCCGGCGAAGGTACGCGCCGACGCCGCCCTGGTCCGCGCGCTGGTCGGCACCGACGCCGAGCTGACCGTCCTCGGCCCGGACGAGGCCCCGGACCTGACCGACGGGGTGGGCGCGGTGCTGCGCTACGTCGACGAGTCCACGCCGGGGCGGGGTAATGGCTGAGCGTACGGTCGCCGACCTGGTGGTCGACCGGCTGCGGGCCTGGCGGGTACCGCGGGCCTTCGGTTACCCCGGCGCGGCCATCGCGCCGGTGGTCGAGGCCCTCGACGCCTCGGGCGGGGACCCGGCGTTCGTCCCCGCCCGGCACGAGGAGACCGCGTCCTTCATGGCCACCGGGCACGCCAAGTTCACCGGCGGCATCGGGGTCTGCCTCGCCACCCAGGGCCCCAGCGCGGTCCAACTGCTCAACGGCCTGTACGACGCGAAGCTGGACAGCAAGCCGGTGGTGGCGATCGTCGGCGAGGACGTCTCCGGTCCACTCGGCGGCGCCCACCAGGAAATCGGCCTGAGTCGGCTGTTCGGCGACGTGTGCAACCAGTTCGTCCGGTACGGACGGGACCCCGCGCACGTCCCGAGCCTGCTCGACCAGGCGTTCCGCACCGCCGCGGCGACCCGCAGCCCGGTCTGCGTGGTGCTGCCCATCCAGTTGCTGGAGGCGCCGGCGCCCGACCTGCCACTCCAGTCGGCGGGCGTGCTCACCGCCACTCCGGGCGTGCCGCTGGCCCGGGTGCTGCCGCACGACGTGGACCTGGACGCCGCGGCGCAGATGCTGGCCACCGGCCAACGCACCGCGATCCTGGTGGGGCAGGGTGGCCGGGACGCCGAGGACGAGATCATCGCGCTGGCCGACCGGCTGGGCGCCGGGCTGGCCACCTCGCTGCTCGGCAAGCCGGTGCTGGACGAGCGGCTGCCCTTCCACACCGGGGTGCTCGGCGAGGTGGGCACGCCCGCGGCGGCCGAGCTGATGGGCGGCTGCGACACGTTGCTGCTGGTCGGCACCAACGACCCGTGGACCGACTACTACCCGATGCCCGGTCAGGTCCGCACGATCCAGATCGACATCGACGGGCGGCGGATCGGCACCCGCTACCCGGTGGACGTCCCGCTGGTCGGCGACGCCGCCGAGACGCTCCGCGCGCTGCACGCCCGGGTTCCGGACCGGCCCAACCCGACGTGGCGCGCCACCGTGGAGAACTCCGTGGACCGGTGGCGTCTCGAGGCCGCCGACCGGGCCGCCGCGCCCGCCGAGCCGATCAACCCGCAGCTGGTGCTCCAGGAACTGTCCGTCCGGTTGCCGCGCACCGGGGCGGTGGCGGTCGACGTCGGTTCCGTCCTCTACTGGTACGCCCGCCACCTGGAGCTGCCACCGGGGGTCAACGCGCAGCTCTGCGGCACCCTCGGGTCGATGGGCTGCGCCCTGCCGTACGCGGTCGCGGCCAAGCTGGCCGACCCGGGCCAGCCGGTGATCGCACTGGTCGGCGACGGCGCCATGCAGCTCAACGGCCTCGCCGAGCTGATCACCGTGTCGCACCACTGGCAGGAGTGGCAGGACCCGCGGCTGGTGGTGCTGGTCCTCAACAACCGGGACCAGTCCGGGATGGGCGGCGGGCGGCCGACGAGCGACCCGTCCCGGCGCCGCCCCGACGTGCCGTACGCCGGCTGGGCCCGGCTGCTCGGGCTGCACGGTGTACGGGTGGACCGGCCCGAGCTGGTCGGCGCCGCCTGGGACGAGGCGCTCGCCGCCGACCGCCCCTGCGTCGTCGAGGCCGTCGTCGACGCGGCCGTGGCGCTCAACCCGCCGGAGCCGGCGTTCGCGGACCTGCGGTCGGTCGTCGCCGACGGCGACGCCGCCCGACGCGTACGCGACCGCATACTCGCCGCCCGGACGACCGTGGAGGCGGAGGACCTCGTTTAGCCGTCCACCGCCCGGGCACTGGGAGATCCGCAGTCCAACGCGGGAGGTCAGCGTGCCCCAGTCCACCGATCGCCGGTACGGCCCGGCGCCCCTGCCGCAGCCCCGTGGGCCGGTGTCCGGGGCGCTGCTGACCGCCCTGCGGCAGGCGCCGCACGACCTGCCCGCCGACCTCGGTGACCGGCTCGACCCGGAGGACCCGCTCACCGGCGAGGACCTCCAGCTCACCCTCTTCCTCTGCTACGAGCTGCACTACCGGGGCTGGGAGGGCGTCGGCGACGACTGGGAGTGGCAGCCGTCCCTGCTGGCGCTGCGCGCGTACGCGGAAGGGCTCTTCGAGGCGGCGGTGCGCGCGCTGGTGGGGCCGCTGCCGGCGGTGCTGCCCGGCGGCGTCCCGGCGGCCCTCGCCGGCGTGGTCGCCGCCGACGACGGCCCGTCCCTCGCCGGGTACCTGCAACGGCGGGCCACCCTCGCGCAGTTCCGGGAGTTCGCCACGCACCGGTCGGTCTACCACCTGCGCGAGGCCGACCCGCACACGTGGGTGCTGCCCCGGCTCGGCGGACCGGCGAAGGCCGCGCTGGTCGAGATCCAGTCCGACGAGTACGGCAACGGCCGCTTGGAGCGGATGCACGCCGAGCTGTTCCGGACGACGCTGGGCCGGCTCGGCCTGGACACCCTCTATGGCGCCCACCTCGACGTGGTGCCCGCGATCACCCTCGCCACCAACAACCTGATGTCCCTGTTCGGGCTGCACCGGCGGCTGCGCGGGGCGGTGCTCGGTCACCTCGCCGCGTACGAGATGACGTCCTCGCTGCCCAACCGCCGCTACGGCAACGCCCTGCGGCGGCTCGGGTTCGACGAGGTGGCCACGCGGTTCTACGACGAGCACGTCGAGGCCGACGCGGTGCACGAGCAGATCGCCGCGGTCGACATGTGCGGGGGCCTGGCCCGGGTCGAGCCCGCGCTCACCGGTGACGTGCTGTTCGGCGCGGCGGCGGCGCTCGCGGTGGACCGGCTCTTCGCGGCGCACCTGCTCGACGCCTGGTCGGCGGGCCGCACCTCCCTGCGTACGCCGTCCGGTGCCGGCGCCCCCGCGACCGTCGACCTGTCCGCCGCCGCAGCCTGACCCCGCCCTGCCCCGCCCCCGCCCCTGCCCCGCCCCGCGCTCGGCCGGGGCGCGGCTGGCGGGGGCTGGGGTCAGGCCTCGCGGTCGGTGCCGGCTCGGAACTTGATCGCCTTGTGGGTGCCGTCGCAGAAGGGCTTGAGGGCCGACTTGCCGCAGCGGCAGAGCGCCACCGTGCCGCGCCGGGCGTCGATGCGTCGGCCGTCCGGCGTGACCAGGGCGAAGTCGCCCCGGACCAGCAGCGGGCCGTCCTGGTACGGGGTGATGGTGGCGGCGGCGCTGGTCTCGTGTTCCTGCATGGGCGGTCATGTGCCCGTGCCGTGCCGACCGAAACCCGTGGCGTCGCACCGGGGGCTGGCCCGGCGGGCCGATCGGGGTCGCCCTGTCGACAACCGCCCCAGACCGGCGAAGCGCCAGAGTTCCGAGGATTACTCCCGACCGGTGTGGGATGCCCCGTTTGAACCCCATCCGGACGGGAAGCCGGGCCGCGTGGTGAGCGAACGAGGCAAGGTGGAGCCGGTGCACAAGGTGCGCAAGGGGCTCACGGCCGACGGTGCCGGGATGGCCGGCGACCGGGTGGTGGCGGCCGGGAGCGTCGCGCGGGTCCTGGTGGCGGCCACCGCTCGGGCGCTGCGCGGGGAGGACTGCGCCGATCTGGGGCACCCGGGGCCGCTGTCGCGGTTCACCGGCGCGCCCGATCCGGTGCGGCGGGCGGCGGTGACGCGGGCGGCCGGCCGGGTGGCGCTCACCGTCGGGCAGACCGCGGAGGTCGACGCCGGTCGGGTGGCCGGGTGGTTCGCCGACCAGTACCCCCGCCGCCGGTATCCCGCGGCGCTGCTCGGGTCCCCGCACGGCGCGGTCGCCCACCTCGCGGTGGTGCTCGGCGTGCCCTGGCTGCCCACCGGCTTCGAGATGTCGGTGCACTGGGCGCAGGGAGCGGTGGACCGGCCCCGGGCCGCCCTGGACCACGGCGCCGCCCTGGCCGGTCGCCTGCTCGCCGGCAACCCCGACCTGCACGTACGACAGGTGCACTGCCCGGCCAGCCGGGGCGCCCTGAGCGGCGCGACGGTCTCCCTCGCGGCGCGGTGGCGGTCGCTGCCGGCGGCGTACGCGCGGTTCCTGGCCGACCGGCTGGAACCCGGCGCCCCCCTGCTGCTGCTGCGCGACGCGCGGACCTGGCCGGTCCTGGACGAGGGGTCCGGGCACAGCTTCCAGGTCGGCTCCCCGGCCAGCGGGCTGGACCCGGTGGACTTCCACCCGGACAGCCACGCCCTGCGCCAGGTGCTGCGCTCGGCCGGGGGCGACGGCGCGGGCTGGGAGCCGCCGGAGGTCACCGCACCGCGCGGCGTGGCCGAGCACGGCGTGGAGGACGGTTTCGAGGCCGACACCCGCCGGTGGGTCTCCGAACACGGGCACACCCTGCACCGCGTCCTCGTGCCGCAGCCGTCGGCGCTGAGCGCGGCCACCGCCGACCTGTACCGGCGGTGGCTGCGCGCGGCCGGCAAGACCGGTGACCGGTTGGTGGTCGAATGCGGCCGGCTGCTCGATCCGTGGCAGGTCGTCCGGGCCGGCATGGTGCCGTACTGGTGCGAGAACGCCACCCGGCGCAGCGTGGAGCAGGTGGAGTGGTGGCTCGCCGGCAGCGAGCCGTTCAGCTCCGTCGACGTGCTGCCCGAGCCTCCGGGGCTGCGCTCGCCCGCCCTGGCCGGGTTGCCGCAGTGGTTGGCGGTGGCCGGGTTCGGCCGCCGGCGGCGCGCCCTGGACCGCACCGCCGCCCGGGGCTACCCGGTGACGTCGGTGCCCACCCGGCGTGCCACGGAGGTGTTGCGCGCCCAGCCGTACGACCTGCCGACACCGGCCCCGATGGGCGTGCCGGAGGCCCTGCAGACGCTCCGCGACACCGGCAACCACCTGGGGCTTCAGGTCTGTTGAGACCGGGACACCGAAACATCCTCGCGAACCGGGGATGCCGTGATTGAGTACCTACGGAGCGGGAACACCGCTGGCTGCGACGGCCTGATCACGCTGTGCAGTGCGGCGCCGTCACCCGCTGGCATCCCAGTCACGTAACCCACTTCCGGCCCGGTGCGTGGTGCGAGCACGCGCACGACCGGTTTCCCAATCCGGGCGGGGGACCTTCCTGAGGGAGGCGCGGATGTTCGGACAGACCACCACAACCACACCACCGCCCACCGAGCGGGGCCTGGAGGACCTCGACGCGGCGGCGCTGGCGTACGCGGCACGGATCGAGGGCCTGCCACCGGAACGCCGGCAGGAGGCCCGGGACGACCTGGTCCGCTTCGCGCTGCCCTTCGCGGGCCGGCTGGCGCGCCGTTACCGGGGGCGGGGGGAACCGCTGGAGGATCTGGAACAGGTCGCCCGCCTGGGCCTGGTGAACGCCGTCGACCGGTACGACCCGGAACGGGGCTCGTTCACCGCATACGCGGCGATCACCATCGTCGGCGAGATCAAACGGCACTTCCGCGACCGCACCTGGGGCGTGCACGTGCCCCGCCGGCTGCGCGACCTCATCCTCGAGGTCGGACAGGCGACGGCGTCGCTGACCAGCGAGCTGTCCCGGGCGCCCACGGTCGCCGAGCTGTCCGCGCGGCTGGAGACGCCCGAGCAGGAGATCCTGGCGGCCCTGGAGTCGGCCGCCGGCTACAGCCCGGCCTCGCTCAACGCGCCGGTCGGCGGTGAGAGCTCGGCCGAGTTCGGCGACCTGGTGGGCGAGTCGGACAACGCGCTGGAATCCGTCGACGACCGGGTGACGGTCAGCGGACTGCTGCACCGGCTGCCGTGGCGGGAACGGCGGATCCTCGCGATGCGCTTCTACGGCAACCAGACCCAGGCGGAGATCGCGGCCCGGTTCGGCATCTCCCAGATGCACGTCTCCCGGCTGCTGTCCCGAGCACTGACGTGGCTGCGCCAGGCGATGCTCGCCGACGCGCCGCCGCCGTGGCAGAACGGCACCGCGGAGACCGGCACCGCCAAGACGCGGATCTCGGTGAAGCACAACGGCGACCGCGTGCTCGTCGAGGTCGGCGGTGAGGTCGACCGCGACGGCGCGGACCAGTTGCGCCGGGCGATGCTGGAGGCGGTCACCGGCCAGCCCGCCGAGGTGGTCGTCGACCTGGTCGGCGCCGGCGGGTTCGACGCCGGCGGCATCGCCGCCCTGATGGCCGGCCACGAGGCGGCGGTCCGAACCGGGGTGCCGCTGCGGCTGACGCGGGTGCAGCCCGCCGTCCGCCGGTCGCTCACGGCCGCCGGACTGGCCCCGGCCCGCGAGGGCTGACCGAGCGGAAGGGGGCCGGCACCGTCGAGCGTGCCGGCCCCCTTCCGCGTACGCGGACAGTCACCCCCGCGGTTCGTCACCGCCGTCGCTGTGCGGGTGCCGCCAGCGGGGCGGGCTCTGGCGCGGCCCGCGCTCGGAGTCCAGCGGGTTCGGGTTCTCCTCCTCGTCCGGCGCGTCGCTGTGCTCGAAGCTGGGCCGGCGTACGTCCTCCGGCTCCGGCACCTCCACCGGCCGGGCGCCGGACTGCGGTGCCGGGTGGTACTCGACGGCCTCGTGGGCGCCGCGCGCGCCGCCGGCGGCGGGCGACTCGGGTAGGTGCTTCTCCCGGTGCAACTCGTCCCGGAACGCCTGCGGCGGCTTGGTGGTGCGCTGCGGCAGGTCCCGGCCGAGATCGGCGACGAGCGGGCCGTACTTGGCGTCGAACGCGGGCCGCTCGGAACGGATCCGGGGCATCCGGTCGAAGTTGCGCAGCGGCGGCGGGCAGGTGGTGGCCCACTCCAGCGAGTTGCCGAAGCCCCAGGGGTCGTCCACGTTGACCATCGCCCCGTACCGCCAGGACTTCCAGGCGTTCCAGATGAAGAACAGGGTGGACGCGCCGAGGATGAAGGCGAAGATGCTGGAGACGGTGTTGAGCGCCGTGAAGCCGTCGGTGGGCAGGTAGTCGGCGTACCGGCGGGGCATGCCCTCGTTGCCCAGCCAGTGCTGCACCAGGAAGGTGCCGTGGAAGCCGATGAACATGGTCCAGAAGTGCGCCTTGCCGAGCCGATCGTCCAGGAGCCGCCCGGTCATTTTCGGCCACCAGAAGTAGAAGCCGCCGAACAGGGCGAAGACGACGGTGCCGAAGAGCACGTAGTGGAAGTGCCCGACGACGAAGTACGTGTCGTGGGTGTGGAAGTCGGCCGGCGGGCTGGCCACCAGCACCCCGGTGAGCCCGCCGAACAGGAAGGTGACCAGGAAGCCGATGGCGAACAGCATCGGTGTCTCGAAGCTCAACTGCCCCTTCCACATCGTGCCGATCCAGTTGAAGAACTTGACCCCGGTGGGCACCGCGATGAGGTAGCTGAGGATGCTGAAGAACGGCAGCAGCACCTGGCCGGTACCGAACATGTGGTGTGCCCAGACCGTCATCGACAGCACCGTGATCGCGATGGTGGCCAGCACCAGACCGGTGTAGCCGAAGATCGGCTTGCGGGCGAAGACCGGGATGATCTCGGTGATGATGCCGAAGAACGGCAGCGCGATGATGTAGACCTCGGGGTGGCCGAAGAACCAGAACAGGTGCTGCCAGAGCATCGGCCCGCCGGTGGCCGGGTCGTAGACGTGGGCGTTGAGCAGCCGGTCCGCCGAGAGTGCCAGCAGCGCCGCGGCCAGCAGCGGGAAGACGAGGATCACCAGCACGCTGGTGAAGAGCATGTTCCAGGTGAAGATCGGCATCCGGAACATCGTCATGCCCGGCGCGCGCAGGGTCAGGATCGTGGTGATCAGGTTGACCGCGCCGAGGATGGTGCCGAGTCCCGAGATCACCAGACCGACGACCCACATGTTCGCCCCGACGCCGGGGGAGTGCTCGGCGCTGCTCAGCGGCGTGTACGCGGTCCAGCCGAAGTCGGCGGAGCCCTGTGGCGTCGCGAAGCCGCCGATCACCATCAGCCCGCCGAAGAGGTAGAGCCAGTAGGCGAGGGCGTTGAGCCGGGGGAACGACACGTCCGGCGCGCCGATCTGGATCGGCACGATGTAGTTGGCGAATCCGAACGCGGCCGGGGTGGCGAAGAGCAGCAGCATCACCGCCCCGTGCGAGGTGAAGAGCTGGTTGTACTGCTCGGAGGAGAGCAGTTGCAGGCCGGGGCGGGCCAGCTCGGCGCGGATCAGCATCGCCTCGATCCCGGCCACGATGAAGAAGCCGAACGAGGTGAGCAGGTAGAGCAGGCCGATCTGCTTGTGGTCGGTTGTGGCGAGGAACCTGAGGAGTTTTCCGCCTGGTGTGGCGGGCCTGAGGGGTCCTGGATAGCCACCGAAGCGCGCCGGCGCCAGGATGGCCGGACCTCGGTCGCGCGGTTCCGTCGTGACCTCTTTGGCCATGAAAGTTTCACCCCGCCGTGATGACAGAAAGGACGGGCGCAACTACCCGCCCCTCCGACCATGAAACCAGGCGAGAGAGCTTATTCAGGCTAGAGCGGTAATTTCGGTCAATTCGCGGGGAGTACCGCCCAGACGACCTTGCCGTCGCCGGCCGGCATGCTGCCCCAGCGCTGCGCCAGTTCCCGGACCAGCATCAGGCCGCGACCGCCCTCGGCGCGCAGGTCCGGCGAGGTCATGCGGGCGGCGACCCGGCTGCCGTCCAGCACCGCCAGTTGCAGGTACGGCCGGCGCAGGGTGAGCGTCACCTGCATCGGGGTGCCGGCGTGCCGGACCACGTTGCCGACCAGCTCGCTGAGCACGAGCGACGCCGGGCCGACGGCCTCCGGCAGGTTCCACCGCGTGCAGGCGTCGCCCACCAGTTCCCGAGCCCGCCGGCAGGCCTCGGCCACCGGTTCCAGGCGGGCCCGCAGCCGGGGCGCGGCGGCGGCGTTCGCGACCCGGGTCGCCTCGGCGCAGTCCCGGCGCACCGGTACGACGCGACAGGCGGTCGACTCCGCCAGCCACGCTGCGGCGTCCGGCGGCGGGGCGCAGAGCACCACGGGAACCCCCGGCCAGTCGGCGGCCTGACGCGCGGTGGCGGCGAACACCGACAGTGCCAGCCGGTCCCGCACGGTGACGTCGGCGAGATCCACCACCAGGGCGTCGGGCTGTGTGGACAGGCACCGGTCCAGCACGGTGTGGACGCTCCGCATGGTGCCCAGGTCGAGGCCGCCGTGGAGCCGTACGACGGTCACCGGTGACCAGTCGCGCACCTCGCAGGTGATCCGGCTCGGCATCGCAAGCCCCCGTTTCGGTTCGTCGGGAACCTGGCACCTACCCGGGGGCGAGGAGGGTCAAACCGGACGTCGGCGTGGAGCGACGCACGTCACGGGGGGTGCCGCCCTCGTCACCGGCGCCCGCGTCGGGCGGTCAGGACGCCGAGGGAGATCATCCCCGCTCCGAGGGCGAGGTGCAGCCAGTCGTCGGCGGGGTTGACCGGGACGACGTTGGCCGCGCTGTCGTGGTCGACCGCGAGGCCGTAGAGCCAGAGCACGAGGTAGACCGCGCCGCCGCCGACGAGGAAGGTCCGGGCGCCGGAGACGGTCCGGGCCAGCACCAGCCCGGCCACCCCGAAGGCCAGGTGGACGAGGTTGTGCAGCACCGACACCTGGAAGGCGCCGAACAGCAGCGCGCCGGACTGGTGGCCGGCGAGGCGGAGATCGTCGAAGTTGCCGGTCACGCCGGGCACGAAGCCGAGGGCACCGATGAGGAGGAAGACCACGGCGACCGGGGTCGCCGCCCGCCGTACCGGCGCCTTGCCGTCGGCGGGGTTGTGCCGGGCGCGCGCGTGGGCCATCGGACCGGTCACCGCCGCCTCCTTCCGCCCGGAGGGCCGGGCCGCCCGGGTTCCCGCCCCGGCCGCCGGCAAACCGTGCGTCGTGGGGCGACGACCGGCGTGTCGGCGCCCGGACCGCACAGGCACGCGACGGGACATGTGTGAGAGACACGGCGCCGCCAACCACGCCCCGACGACGGGGCCGGTCCGCCGTAACGGCGGACCGGCCCCGGTGCGGGACGACGCGGCTCAGACCGGTTGCAGGCGCGGCGCCGCCGCGAGCGTCCGGACCCGCTCGTAGAGCGCGACGTACTTCTCCGCCATCACCGCCGGGGTGAACCGCACGGCGGCCTCCCGGCGGCACTCGTCCGGGTCCAGCAGGCTGGCGGCCAGCAGCAGGTCGCCCAGCTCGTCCTCGTCGGTGGTGAGCAGGCCGGTGCGGCCGTGCTCGATCAGCTCGGGCAGGCAGCCCCGGGCGGTGGCCACCACCGGCGTACCGAGCGCCAGCGACTCCACCACGGCGGTGCCGCCGGGCTCCTCCCACCGCAGCGGGAACAGCGACGCCCGGGCACCGGCCAGCAGGTCGTCGCGCTCCTGCCCGGCGACCGTCCCGACCCACCGGACCAGGTCGCCGTCGACGTGCGGCGCGACCTCGTCGTAGAAGAACCGCACGTCCGGGTTCTGCCGGGCCTCGTCGCCGGCCGCGGCCAGGTCCTCCGGCCGGTGGTACGGCCCCACCGGGCCGGCCAGCACCAGCGGGACCCCGACGCGCTGGGCGAGGCGCGCGCCGACGTCCTGTCCCTTACCCGGGTTGATCCGCCCAAGAATGATCAGGTAGTCGCCCTTGTCCGCCCGGGGCCGCCGGTCCGCGCCGACGGCGAGGGGGGTGGACAGGTGCACGTGCCCCACCGAGTGGTCCCGCAGCGCCTGCGGCGCCCGGGCCAGCTGCGAGGCGGACACCCCGTTGACCCGGACGCGGTCACCGCCGGCGAGGTTGCCGTACAGCTCCGGGTGCTTCGCCAGGTCCCAGTGCAGCGTGTGCAGCGCCGGGGGCGCGTCCGGGCCCATCGCGGCGAGCGTGGCCAGGCCGACCGCCTCCACGTGGTCGTGCACGAGGTCGATGTCGTCGCGGGAGTGCAGGGCCCGCACGACCCCGTTGAGGTGCGCCTGGGAGATGCCGCAGACCTGGTTGTACGGCCGTTGCAGGGCGTGGAACTGGCCGTCGGGGAAGACCGAGAACTTCTCGTCGACCGGGAGGGTGCTGCTGTCCACGGAGGCCAGCACCACCTTCACGCCCAGCCGGCGCAGCTCCGGCACCAGGGTGGCGATGATGTTCTCGATGCCGCCGTAGCCGGGGGGCGGCACGGACAGCCACGGACCGGCGTTCATCAGGACGGTGAGGCTCATCGTGCGCGATTCCTTCCCTCGGCGGGCCGTCGGGCCGCCCGCGCTCCACCATCGACCGGTCGGTGTGACCTGGCCCTCACGCCGCGGCCACCCGGCGTCGCGGCACCCGGTGCCGCAGTTCCGCCAGCGGCGGACGTTCCTCGATCGACACGTCGCTGACGACGATCTCCCGCTCCAGGTTGGGCAGTGCGTCGGAGCCACCCCGCCGGAACTGCGTCAGCAGTTCGGCGGGCATGGCGCCGGGTGCCGCCCAACCCCGCCGCTGCAACCGCGACCAGGCGGTGAGCATGATCTGGGCCGACATCCGGCCCAGCGCGGCGGTGTCCTGGTGGCGGTGCTTGCGCTCACCCAGGTCCACCTGGGCCAACGCGTCCAGGCCGACCATCTCCAGCAGGTCGATGAGCATCGCCGTCTCGACGCCGTAGCCGGAGACGAACGGCACCTGCGCGAGCACCTCCCGCCGGCCGGCGTACTCGCCGGCGAGTGGCTGCACGAAACCGGCCAGCTCCGGCCAGAACAGGTTGAGCAGCGGGCGGGCCATGAGCTCGGTCACGCGACCGCCGCCGTCGGCCTCCACACCGGTCGCACCCACCAGGGGGCGGTGGTAGAAGCCCTTGACGAAGTCCACCGACGGGTCGGTGAGGAGCGGGCCGATCAGCCCCGTGACGAAGTGCGGACGGAACTCCCGCAGGTCGGCGTCGACGAACGCGACCACGTCCCCCTCGGCCGCCGCGAGGCCCACCCAGAGGGCGTCTCCCTTGCCGTGGAGCCGGGGCAGCCCCCGGGTCATCGCGTCCTGGCTCACCACCTCGGCGCCCGCGGCGCGGGCCACCTCGGCCGTGCGGTCGTCGGACCGCGAGTCCACCACGATCAACTCGTCGACCAGCGGCACCCGGTCCATCAGGTGTTCCCGGATCGTCGACACGATCGCGCCGACCGTAGCTTCCTCGTTGCGCGCCGGCAGCACCACGCTGACCCGGCTGTCACCCTTGGCGCGCATCAGTCGCCGCGCCGGCCAGTCGGCCGCCGACGTCGTCCGGTAGGTGGCCCACGCCTCCACCACCGGCGAGACCGTCGTTTCCGTATTCCGCACAGGCACCCCCTGATCGTGGGCGGAAAAACCAGAGTTGGTTTTCCCACTACCCTGCTCGCGCTAACCGGTTGAGGGCTAACAGCTTGATCACGGCCGGGACTCCGGTGCGTTCCCAGGTGGTGAACGTTTGATTGCGCCCACACCGGGGGAGTGGTTTCGCGCAGAACATGAACCGTGGCGAGAGGGCTATAGATGCGCACGTGCCGGGTGGGACTGGTAGGGGCCGGCGGGGTGGCGCAACGCCACGCCCGGGTGCTGGGCGGTTTCGAGGACGTCGAACTGATCGGTGTGACCGACGTGCTGCCGCAGGCGGCGGCGGAGCTGGCCGGAGCCCACGGCGCCCGGACCTTCTCCGACGTCGAGGAGTTGCTGGCCGCGGGGCCGGACGCGGTGTACGTCTGCGTGCCCCCGTTCGCCCACGGCCCGGCCGAGGAGGCGGTGATCACCGCCGGGGTGCCGATGTTCGTGGAGAAGCCCGTCGCGGTGGACCTCGCCACCGCCGAACGGATCGGCGACCTGGTGGCCCGGCGGGGCCTGCTGACCGGGGTCGGACACCACTGGCGGTACCTGCCGGTCGTCGACCGCGCCCGGGAGCTGCTCGCCGACCGTCCCATCCGGATGGTCAGCGGCGCGTGGCTGGACAAGGTCCCGCCGGTGGCCTGGTGGTCGCAGCGGGACCGCTCGGGCGGCCCGGTCGTCGAGCAGGCCGCCCACGTGCTGGACCTGATCCGGCTGCTGGCCGGCGAGGTGTCCGAGGTCACCGCGTACGGCGACGGGACGCCGCCGCCGGTCGACGGCGCCGACATCGACTCGGTGACCACCGCGGCGCTGCGGTTCGCCGGCGGGGCGGTGGGCACGCTCAGCGCGGCGTGCGTGCTGGGCTGGAAGCACCGGGCCGGGCTGGAGATCCTCGCCGACGGGCTGGCCCTGTCGCTGGCCGAGGACGGCCTCGTGGTGCGCGACGCCGACGGCGAGCGCCGGTTCGACGCCGACCCGGACGCGGCGCGGGTGGCCGTGGACCGGGCGTTCGTGGACGCGGTCCGCGGGATCGGCGATGACGTGCGCGTCCCGTACGCCGAGGCGCTGGGCACCCAGCGGCTCGCCCTCGCGGTCGCCGACTCGGCCCGCACCGGCCGCACCGTACGCCTCGACGCCCCGGCCCTCGCGCCGGCCGTCACCACCGGGGTGACCGTCGATGCATGACACGGTCGTGGTGGTCAGCGGTCCCGGCAAGGTCGAACTGGTCGAGCAGGACGCCGGCGAGGTGCCCGAGGGCGGCTTCCGGGTCGAGACGCTCCACAGCGGTGTCTCCGCCGGCACCGAGCTGAGCTTCGTCAAGGGCACCAACCCCTACCTCACCGTGACCTGGAACGCCGACCTCGGCCTGTTCCAGCCCGGGGAGGCGAGCACCCCGTACCCGGTGACCCGGCTCGGTTACATGCAGGTCGGACGGGTGGTGGAGAGCCGCACCCCGGCGGTCGCCGTGGGCACCGTCGGCGCGATGACGTACGGCCACCGCACCGGCTACGTGGCGGACCCGGTGAAGGAGCGGTTCGTGCCGCTGCCCGACGACCTGGACCCGCTGCTCGGCGTGTACGTCGCACACATGGGCCCGATCTGTGCCAACGGCGTCCTGCACGCCGCCGCCGACCTGTGCGGCACCGACGTGCGCACCCTCGGCGACGGGGTACGCGGCCGGCGGGTCGCGGTGGTCGGCAGCGGGGTGGTGGCCCTGCTCACCGCGCTGTTCGCGCAGCGGCACGGTGCCGCCTCGGTGGTGGTGCTCGACCCGACGCCGCAGCGCCGGGCGGTCGCCGAGGCACTGGGCCTGGAGACCCTCGACCCGGAGGCCGACGACCCGGCGGTGGTCCTCAAGACCCGCTGGAACCACGCCGCCGGCGACCGGGGAGCGGACGTGGTGTTCCAGTGCCGGGGTCAGGCCTGGGCGCTCCAGTTGGCGCTGCGGCTGCTGCGGCCCCAGGGCACGGTGGTCGACCTGGCCTTCTACCAGGACGGCGCGGACGCGGTGCGGTTCGGTGAGGAGTTCCACCACAACGGTCTGTCGCTGCGCTGTGCCCAGATCGGGCGGGTGCCGCGTGGGCTGGCGCCGACCTGGGACCGGGAGCGGCTCTCCGCCGAGACCATCGACCTGCTGCGGGTCCACGGCGACGCGATCCGCAAGCACCTGGTGTCGGCGGTCGTGCCGTTCGAGGAGGCGCCGACGCTGCTGACCGACCTGGCCGAACGCCGCCGGCAGGAACTCCAGGTGGTGTTCACCCCCTGATCCGCCCTCGCGCGCGGCGGATACCGTTCCCCGCATGAGCGCCGAGGAGAACCGGCGGGTCGGCCTGTCCGCCCTGCTGCCGTACCTGCGCGCCCACCGCGGCACCCTCGCCGTGGTGGGCGCGCTGTCGTTGCTCGGTGCGGCGGCGTCGCTGGCGCAGCCGCTGCTGACCCGTGCGGTCCTCGACGGGGTGACCGCCGCCCGTCCGGTGGCCGGCCTGGTCACGCTGCTGGTGGGCCTGGTGCTGGCCGCCGCGGTGATCGGCGGGCTCCGCGACTACCTGCTCCAGCGCACCGCCGAGGGCGTGGTGCTGGGCACCCGCCGGCGCCTCGCCGGGCACCTGCTGCGCCTGCCGATCGCCGAGTACGACCAGCGCCGCACCGGTGACCTGCTGTCCCGGGTCGGCTCGGACACCACCCTGCTGCGGGCGGTGGTGACCTCCGGCCTGTTCGAGGTGGTCACCGGCGCGGTGATGGTGGTCGGCGCGGCGGGCGCGATGGTGCTGCTCGACCCGGTGCTGTTCGGGGTGACCCTGCTCGGGGTGGCCGCCGGTGTCGGCTTCGCGGTCACCGTCGCCCGCCGGGTGCGCGACCTGGCCCGCGCCGCGCAGGAGCGCATCGGCGAGATGACCTCGACCGTGGAACGGGCGATCTCCGCGGCGCGCACCATCCGCGCCGCCCGCGCCGAGCGGCGCGAGGCCGACACCGTCGGAGCCAGCGCCGAGGCGGCGTACACGGCGGGTCTGCGGGTGGCCCGGGTCCAGGCGGTCGTCGGCCCGGTGAGCACGGTGACCATCCAGAGCGCCTTCCTGCTGGTGCTCGGCGTCGGTGGCGCCCGGGTGGCGTCCGGCGCGATCACCGTCGGCGACCTGGTCGCGTTCATCATGTTCCTGTTCTTCCTGGTGCTGCCCCTGGGACAGGCGGTGCACGCGTACACCCAGCTGCAGACCGGCCTCGGCGCGCTCCAGCGGATCGAGGAGGTCCTGGAGATCCCGGCGGAGGGGGCCGCCGACCGGGCCGGACCGGCGGTGACCGTGGACCGGGCACCGGCCGGCAGGCCCGCGTCGATGATCGAGTTCGACCGCGTCGGCTTCGGCTACCCCGGCGGCCCACCGGTGCTGCACGAGGTGAGCTTCGCCGTCCCGACCGGCACCCGGACCGCCCTGGTCGGTCCCTCGGGCGCCGGCAAGTCCACCCTGCTGGCCCTCGTCGAGCGCTTCTACGAGGTCACCGCCGGCGCGCTGCGGGTCGACGGGGTCGACGTGCGGGACCTGCCCCGCGACGCGCTGCGGGCCCGCCTCGGCTACGTCGAGCAGGAGGCGCCCGTCCTGGCCGGCACGCTGCGGGAGAACCTGCTGATCACCGCGCCGGCGGCCACCGACGACCAGCTGCGCGCCGTGCTCGACGAGGTCAACCTCGGCCACCTGGCCCAGCGTGCCGCCGAGGGCCTGGACGTGCAGGTGGGGGAGGGCGGCGTGCTGCTGTCCGGTGGCGAGCGGCAGCGACTCGCCATCGCCCGGACCCTGCTGGCCGGACCGCCGGTGCTGCTGCTGGACGAGCCGACCAGCAACCTCGACGCCCGCAACGAGGCGGCGCTGCGCCGCGCGATCGACGCCGTGGCGGTCCGCCGGACCCTGTTGATCGTGGCGCACCGGCTCTCCACCGTCGTGGACGCCGACCAGATCGTGGTGCTCGACGGCGGCCGGGTGGTCGCCACCGGCACGCACGACCAGTTGACCACCACCAGCCCCCTGTACCGGGAACTGGCCGCCCACCAGCTCCTCGTCGGCTGAGCCCGGCCGCGCGGGGGCGACGCCCGACCGCCGGAGGTGGCGCGCCCCGGCGCGGCGTCGGCCGACCGGGACGCGGCGGGTGCGCCCGGTCGCGTACCGTTGCCGCTCATGGGTGTGTCGCATCGGTTGAAGACGAGGTTCCGGCGCTTCCTCCAGCGCCCGGGCACGACGGTGGACCTGGGTCCGCTGGAGAAGCTGCTGCCGGCCATCGAGGCGCGCGAGGAGGAGCTCGCGGCGCTCGACGACGTGGAGCTGACCGAGGCCGCCGGCCGCGCCGAGGGCTACACGGAGATCTGCGCGATCGGCCGCGAGGCCGCCCGACGCGGCCTCGACCAGCGGCCGTACGACGTGCAGCTGCTCGGCGCCATGGCGCTGCTGTCGGGCAAGGTCGCCGAGATGGCCACCGGTGAGGGCAAGACGCTCACCGCCGTCGTCGCCGCGTACGGGCACGTCCGGGTCGGCAACGGCCCGGTGCACGTGCTCACCGTCAACGACTACCTGGCCCGCCGCGACGCCCAGTGGATGGAGCCGGTCTACACCCTGCTCGGCCTCACCGTCGGCTGGGTCAACGAGGCCTCCACCCCGCAGGAGCGGCGCGACGCGTACGCCTGTGACGTCACCTACGTCTCGGTCAGCGAGGCCGGCTTCGACTACCTGCGCGACCAGCTGGTCACCGACATCGACGACCGGGTGCAGCCGCCGCTGCGCACCGCGATCGTGGACGAGGCCGACTCCATCCTGATCGACGAGGCCCGGGTGCCGATGGTCCTGGCCGGCGCGGTGCCGGGCGAGCAGGACCCGGTGCACGCCGCCGCCGCCCTGGTGCGCGGGCTGCGCAAGGGCAAGCACTACACGGTCGCCGAGGACGGTCGCAGCGTGGCCTTCACGTCGGCCGGCCTGGCCGCCGTCGAGGCCAAGCTCGGCGTCGACCTGTACGACGAGGAGCACGTCGCCCAGCTCTCCGCGGTGAACGTGGCACTGCACGCGCACGCGCTGCTGCACCGCGACGTCGACTACATCGTGCGGGACGGCTCGGTCGAGCTGATCGACGAGATGCGGGGGCGGGTCGCCCAGCGCCGGCGCTGGCCCGACGGGCTCCAGGCGGCGGTGGAGGCCAAGGAGGGCCTGGACGCCAGCGCCGAGGGCGAGGTGCTCGGCACGATCGCCGTGCAGGCGTACATCGGCCTGTACCCCACGGTGTGCGGCATGACCGCGACCGCGGTGCTGGTGGGTGACCAGCTGCGGGAGTTCTTCGGCCTGGAGGTGGCGGTGATCCCGCCGAACACCCCCTGCGTCCGGGAGGACGAGCCGGACCGCATCTACGCCACCCGGGCGGAGAAGGAGGAGGCGCTGGTCGACGAGATCAAGCGCAACCACGACCGGGGTCGCCCGGTGCTGGTCGGCACCCTCGACGTCAAGGAGTCCGAGAGCCTCGCCGCCGCCCTGAGCTCGGCCGGGGTGCCCTGCGTGGTGCTCAACGCCAAGAACGACGACGAGGAGGCGGCGATCATCGCCGAGGCCGGCGCGTACGGCGCGGTCACCGTCTCCACCCAGATGGCCGGCCGGGGCGTGGACATCCGGCTCGGTGGCAGCGACCAGACCGACCGCGACCGGGTGGCCGAGCTGGACGGCCTGTACGTGATCGGCAGCGGCCGGCACGACAGCCGCCGGGTCGACGACCAGCTCCGCGGCCGGGCCGGTCGGCAGGGCGACCCGGGTGGCTCGGTGTTCTTCGTCAGCCTGGAGGACGACCTGGTGGCCCGGCACGCCGGCGACAGCGTCCCGGCCTCGCCCCGGATGAACGCCGACGGCCTGGTCACCGACCCGCAGGTCGACTACGCCGTCGAGCACGCCCAGCGGGTCGCCGAGGGCGTCAACCACGAGATCCACCGCAACACCTGGCGCTACAGCGTGGTGATCGAGCAGCAGCGCAAGGCCCTCGCGGAGCGCCGCGAGCGGCTGCTCACCACCGACGTGGCCGCACTGATGCTGCTGGACCGGGTGCCGGACAAGGCCGGCGAGATGGACGAGGACCTGCTGGCCCGGGTGGCCCGGTGGATCGCGCTGCACCACCTGGACCGGCTCTGGGCCGAGCACCTCGCCGAGCTGTCCGAGGTGCGCGAGGGCGTGCACCTGCGGGCGCTGGGCCGGCTGGACCCGCTCGACGAGTTCCACCGGGCGGCGGTGCCGGCGTTCAACAACCTGGTGCCGGAGATCGAGCGGCGGACCATCGAGACCTTCACCGAGAGCGAGTTCGACGAGGACTGGGAGCCGGACCAGGCGCAGCTGGCGCGGCCCAGCGCGACCTGGACGTACCTGGTGCACGACAACCCCTTCGGCTCGGAGCTGGACCGACTCATCGCCTCGGTCGGCCGGCGGCTCACCGCCGCCTCCCGCTGACACACGGTCGGCCCCTTCCGGCCCTCACCGGTGCCGGAAGGGGCCCCCTTTTGCGCCGTTTCGACCCCAGTTCGCGGGGGTAGTAGGGCGGGTCGGAGAATCGGGAGAGTGCAGAGGATGAGACGGGTGACGACACCGGTCGGGCGCGCAGCGACGCGCACGGGAACGGCGGGAGCTGCGGACCGGTGAACCTGGACATGCGGGACCCGGTGGTGGAGACGCTGGGCGTGCTGGAGACCGCCGCCCTGCTGCGGGAGTTGACCGCCGGCCTGATCGCCGTCGGCGACTTCGACGAGGCGCTCAACGCCCTGGTCCGCATCGCGCGCGACGCGGTGGCCGGTGTCAGCTGGTGCGGCTTCACCGCCCTGCGGGCCGGCGAGCCGGCCGGGGTGGCGGCCTCGGACGCCCGGCTGGCCGGGCTCGACGACCTGCGGCACGGGCCGGACTCGCCCGCCATGGAGGCGATCCACCGCCGCGAGATGATCCTCTCCGAGAACCTGACCCGGGAGACGCGCTGGACGGCCTGGACCGGCCGGGCCCGCGAGTTCGGGGTGCAGGGGGTGATCTCCGCGCCGGTCGACGTCGACGAGCAGGTGATCGGGTCGATCAACCTGTACGCGGGCGCCAGCGACGTGCTCACCCCGCAGCACCAACTGACCGCGATGCTCCTCGCCGAGCACGCCGGTCTGCTGCTGGCGGCCGTGCGGGACCGGGCCCGGGTGGCGGCGCAGGCCGGGGACCGGGACGCGGCGCTGCTCTCCGAGGGCGTCGTCGGGCAGGCCGTCGGTGTGATCATGACGCAGCGCGGCTGCCCGCCCGAGGAGGCCCTCCAGGTGCTGCGCAGCGCCGCGGAGTCGCTCTCCATCCCGCTCCGGGAGGTGGCGGAGCGGCTGGTCAGCACGGTGTCGCGGCCCCGGGATTCCTGAGCGTGTCGTTTCGTCCCCCGGGCGCCCGGGTAGCACCCTGGACTGGTGACCTGAGGCGACCTGGGGGAATGCGATGGAAAGCCGACTGCGGGTGCAGGGGCATCCGATCCAACCGATGCTGGTGACGTTCCCGTTCGGGCTCTTCGTGAGCGCGACGGTGTTCGACCTGACCGATGTGATCGGGGGGCCGGCCTTCCTCGGCGAGGTGGGCTACTGGACGTCGGTGGCCGCGCTGGTGGCCGCCGCCCTCACCACGGTCGCCGGGATGGTGGACCTGTGGGACTCACCGGGTGACGCCACCCGTCGTACGGCGGTGACCTTCAACCTGGTGAACGCGGCGATGGCCGGACTGTTCCTGGTGGCCTGCCTGATCCGCGCGGACGCCCCGCAGCGGGGCGCCAGCGTCGTGCTGCTCGCCACCGAGCTGGTGGCCTTGACCGTCGGCGCGGTCGGGGTGCGGCTGGGCGCCCGGCTGATGCGGCAGTTCGACTCCCGGCGGCGGGCCGAGGCGGGCACCTTCGAGGTCCTCGGTGGTGTCGGTGGCGTCGGCGGCTCGACCGTGGAGATCGTCCGGCGGTAACTCCGTTGCCGGGCGCCCGGTGGTCGGCCAGGCTGCCGGGGTGGAACGCGAAGCGGACGTGGACGCCCTGATCGCCGAGGGGGCCGCCGCGCCGGTCGACGGCTGGGCCTTCGACTGGCTCGCCGGGCGGGCGACCGAGGAACGCCCACCCTGGGGGTACGCGCGTCGCGTTGCCGCCCGGATGGCGGGGATCGGCGCCGCCCTGGACGTGGACACCGGCGGGGGAGAGGTCCTCGCGGAGGTGCCGCGACGGCCGCCGCTGCTGGTCGCCACCGAGGGCTGGCCGCCCAACGTGGCGGTCGCCGCCCGTGTCCTGCGGCGGATCGGGGGCCACGTCGTCGCGGTGACGCCCGGTGCGCCGCTGCCGTTCCGGGATGCCGCGTTCGACCTGGTGGTGAGCCGGCACCCGGTCCGCACCGACTGGGCCGAGACCGCGCGGGTGCTCCGGCCGGGCGGGACCTTCCTGTCGCAGCAGATCGGCCCGGGCACCGTACGCGAACTCAGCGAGGCGATCCTCGGTCCGCTGCCCCCACCCACCGGGCGGCACCCCGAGCGGGCGGTGGCCGACGCGGAGGCGGCCGGGCTGCGCGTGGTGGACCTGCGGGAGGCCACCCTGCGTACGGTGTTCCACGACGTCGCGGCGGTGGTCTGGTTCCTGCGCAAGGTGGTGTGGACGGTTCCGGGCTTCACCGTCGAGCGGCACCGTCCCGCGCTGGTACGCCTGCACCACCGCATCCGGGCCGAGGGGCCGTTCGTGGCGCACGCCCGCCGCTTCCTCGTCGAGGCGATCCGGCCCGCCGGCTGAGCCGAACACCGGTCAGCCGTGCGCCCGCGCGTGGTGGGCGGCGAGCACGTCGGTGCCGAAGTCGCTGGCCGGCCGGCGCAGCACCGTGTGCGCGTGGTTACCGTCGTCGGTGGTGTTGTCGTACTCGACGAGCAGGTCGTCGCCCTGCACCCGGTAGTAGTGGCGCTGGCCGGGACGGGTGGGGCCGGCCCAGGCGAAGTGCAGCTGCCCGCCGTCGAGCCGCTGCGCCTCGTGCTGGGCCAGGGCGGGTGGCAGGCGTTCCAGGTACAGCGCGACGAGCTGCTCCACGAGTGCCCGCGCGCCGGGTCCGAGCCGGTCGGTCGCCACGCCGAGCGGTTCCAGCGGCCCGTCGACCCGGGGCCGGGTGGCGCTGACGATGTCGGCCGGCGCCTCGTCGGCGATGATCGCGGCGGCGCGGGCGGCCGGTCCCATCGCGTCCAGCACGGCGCGTGCCAGGTCCTCCTCGACGCCGAGCGGGCGGGAGACGGGGCGACCGGCGTACCGGACGGCGGCCGGGTTGGCCCCGAAGAACACCGGCGTCGGGGAGACCTGGTCGTCCACCACCGTCATGCTCACCGACAGGTGGTGCCCCTCGACACGCCACGCCCAGGCGTCGTCCCGGTCGGGGTCGCCGAAGACGGCCACCCAGTAGTCGTCGCTGTGCCGTCCCCGCCGCCATCCCTCGGCCCGGTCGAGCACCTCCTCCAGCGCGACGATCGCCATCGCCTGCGCGTACGCCGTCGGGCTGAGCGCGGTGGCCAGCAGCCGGTGGGCGGCCTTGCGCGCGGCGCGGTCGAGGTCGGCGAGGCACACCCCGGGCCGGGGTCGCGGCCGGTACTCCAGCCAACGCCGGGCGGCGTCGTCGTCGAAGCGGTGCGCGGCGCGCGTGCGCTCCGGCTCGTCCAGGGCGGCGAGCAGGGCCGCGCCGGCGGCGCGCATCTGCTCGGGTACGGGATCCTCCACCGCCTCTGTATACCGGCCCGCGCCCCGGTGCGCCGGGGAGTCGCCGCCGTACCGTCCGTCCACCCTCGCGCCGCCGGTGACCGCCGGCCGGCGCTCACGCGTCGCCCGTCCCACCATCGAGACGGGCGCTTCCCCGTGGGAGCGCGTCCGGATGGTGCCACCTGGTCGTGAATCACGTTTCTCCACCACGGTGGGTTGATGGCCGGGACGAATAGGAACCGTGCGGGTACCCCCCGTATCGGGTTAACTCGGCGGCTCTGCTGTAATCATCAGGCTTCGTACGCAGAGCGAGCATTTGGCTCCGATGTGTTCGTCAATTGTCACATTCATGCAACGCAGCCGCCCCTTGACCCCTGCACGGGCGCCGGGAAGCATCGATGAAGCGGCGTCCCGGGCCGTGGGGAGTAACCCGGACCAGCCAAGGAGGACCATGTCGGTCAGCCCCGCCTCGTCGCGCGCCGGATGGCATACGTCCCAGCCCGCTGTTCCCGGTCGGCCCCCCGGCGGTCAGCGCCGGCCCGCGAACACCGCCGCACCGATGCTCACGGTCACCCTCACCATTCCCCTCGCCTGTGAGGAGTCGCTGACCCCGCCCGCCCGTCGGCTGCTCGAGGCCGCGCGGGAGATGCTGGAGCGCGGCGAGGGAACGATCACCGCCACCACCAACGCCCCCGTCGAGCGCCGCCCGGACCCGGTTCCCGCCGGCCGGTCGCCGTCCCGGCCGCTGGCGTCCACCATCCCCGTCCTGCACATCCTCGCCGCCTCCCGTTCGGTGCTGCGCGACGGCGAGCCGATCCCGTTGACCCGCCTGGAGTTCGACCTGCTGCTGCACCTGGTCGCCCACCCGCGGCGGGTGTTCACCCGGCTCCAGTTGCTCAACGCCGTGTGGGGCTACGAGCACGCCGGAGTGCGGACCGTCGACGTGCACGTACGGCGGCTGCGCGGCAAGGTCGGCGTGGACGTCCCCCTGGTCACCACGGTCTACGGGGTCGGCTACCGGCTCGCCGACGACGCCCGGATCACCATCGACCGCACCGGCTGACCGTCTCCCGCCGCCTTTGGGTCGGCACGCGCGGGATCGGCGTGGCTGTGGCGTGGCGTAGGCGTGGCGGCCGCAACGCGGCCGATTTCGGCTGCGCTGCGTCACGGTCGGGGCAGCTGACGCTCCGTGTCGGGTCGGTCGGGGTGCCACCCACCGCTCTCCCCACTTTGCTCTGCACCCTGATACGCGCCAGTTCCCTGACCTGCGTATTCCGTCCCGAGGCCGGTTGCGCTTCCGTCACCCATCATGACGGGGAGTAACTGGTGCACTCCGGGGTGCAGAGCAAAGGGGTCGGGCGGCGACATGCCCTCCACGGCTGACCTGACGGAGTGTCACTGACATGGCGGCCCCCGCCGCGCCCCGTCGGCACTGCGTCGGCACTGCCTCGGTTTGCAGCACTGCGTCGGTACTGCGGCGGGGCGCGGCGGGGCACCATGGTCGGATGCGCGTCCGTCCCGTCTCTCCCGACCTGCTCGCGGCCGAGCTGACCGACCGGCTCGCCGGCACCGACCCGGCGAGCCGGCTGCGCGTGGCCGTCGACGGCGCGCCGGCGGCCGGCCCCGACGCGCTGGCCGACGCGCTGGTCGATCCCCTGCGCGCGCGGAGCCGGCCGGCGCTGCACGTCCGGGCCGAGGACTTCCTGCGGCCGGCGTCGGTGCGCCTCGAACACGGCCGCACCAACCCGGACGCGTACTACGAGGGGTGGGTGGACGAGGCGGGCCTGCGCCGGGAGGTGCTCGACCCGGCCGGGCCCGGAGGCTCCGGGCGGGTGCTGCCGTCGCTGTGGGACGCGCGGACCGACCGGTCCAGCCGCGCCGCGTACGTCGACCTGCCGCCGGGCGGGGTGCTGCTCGTCAGTGGCGCGCTGCTGCTCGGCGGTGGTCTGCCCTTCGACGTCACCGTGCACCTGCAGCTCTCGCCGGGAGCGCTGGCCCGCCGTACCGACCCGGCGCTGACCTGGACCCTGCCGGCCTTCGCCCGGTACGCCGACGAGGTCGCCCCGGCCACCTTCGCCGACGTCGTCGTACGCCTCGACGACCCCCGGCACCCCGCGGTGGTGGAGGCCGCCGGAACGGGCTGAAAACCGGTGGGGTCGGTCGGTTTGGCGCGCCGGAGACGGGGGTATTCGCCCCGCTCACAGAGCACGGGTGATCGCCCGTGCCGAGACGACCATTGGCCGGGGCCCGCGCCACCGGCACCCCGGTGGCCCGTTCGGCCCTCAGAAAGGCAGGCAGCGATGCTCGTCCACGACACGGTCGGTACCGGTCGGTCCCAGCAGGAGATCGACCAGATCCGGCAGTCCCTGCAGGCCCGGTACGACGAGCTCTCCGCGGAGTACGAGCAGGCCGTGGTGCAGAGCCAGGTGCTGCGGCTGGTCGAGGTGGGCGACACCGCCGGCGACGACCAGGCCGACAGCGGCACCAAGACCGCCGAGCGGGACACCGCGCAGTCGCTGCTGCGGACCATCCTCGACCGGCGCACCCAGTACGAGCACGCCCTGACCCGGCTGGAAGAGGGCACCTACGGCTTCTGCGAGGGCTGCTCCGCGCCGATCCCGGTGGAGCGGCTGGAGATCTTCCCCTCGGCGACGGCCTGCGTCACCTGCAAGCAGAACCGGGAGCGTCGAGCGGCCTGACCGCCTCCTCAACTTGCCGGTCGGTCCGGGACACGGTGGACTCCACCCATGGGTGACATCCTGGTGGGGACGGCGTCCTGGACCGACCGCACGTTGCTCGACTCGGGCTGGTACCCGCAGACGGCCGACACGCCGGAGAAGCGGCTCGCCCACTACGCCCGGCAGTTCCCACTGGTCGAGGTGGACGCCACCTACTATTCGCCGCCGGCCGAACGCACCGCCCGGCTGTGGGCCGAGCGGACCCCGGCCGGATTCACCTTCAACGTGAAGGCGTTCAGCCTGCTGACCGGCCACCCGACGAAGGTCAGCGCGCTCTACAAGGACATCCGGCCGGACACCGGCAAGAAGAACGTCTACCCCGACGACCTGCCACCGCAGGCGTACGAGGAGGTCTGGACCCGGTTCCTCAGCGCGCTCGACCCGCTGGTCGAGGCGGGCAAGCTCGGCGCGCTGCTGTTCCAGTTCCCGCCCTGGTTCACCATCCGGCGGGACAACAAGCAGTACCTGCTGGAGGTGGCGAAGCGCTGTGCGCCGCTGCGCCCGGTCTTCGAGTTCCGGCACCAGTCCTGGTTCGACGGTGCCAACGCCGACGAGACCCTGTCCTTCCTGCGGCAGCACCGGCTGCCGTACGTCGCGGTGGACATGCCGCAGGGGCACCGCTCATCGGTCCCCCCGGTGCTGGCCGCCACCGCGGACCTCGCGGTGGTCCGCTTCCACGGCCACAGCGACAAGTGGACCAGCAGGGACATCCACGAGAAGTTCGGCTACCGGTACTCCGACCGGGAGCTGAAGCAGTGGGCCCCGAAGCTGCGGGAGCTGGCCGACTCCGCCGAGCAGACCCATGTGCTCATGAACAACTGCTACCGGGACTACGCGCAGACCAACGCCGCCACCCTGGCCAAGCTGCTCGACGCGGCCGGCTGACCTCACCCCCACCGGGTGAGGCCGGCTCACCCTCTCCCGGCACAGCATGGACGGTGCGTGCGGCCGTCCGCCGACGGAGCCGGTCGCGCGGAGCCGACAGTACGGAGGTGGCTGGACATGACGGTTCGGGTGGTACCGGATCGACGACGCGGCGCCGTGCTGCACGTCGTCGGCAGGACCGGCGACGCCCGGCGTACACCGCGAGCCGCGCGGGTCGTTCCGACCCGGCAGTGGCGTGGCCCGGCCGGGCCTCCGCGGCGCGCCGACGACCGACCGTGGGAGACCTACGTACGGGGGTGGAGAGATGGCTGAGCAGCTGCATTCCGCGTTCGAGTCCTCGATGGACAAGACGAACGTGATCCTCAAGGAGATCGAGAGCGCGTACGGCTGGCCCAAGGAGCAGCGCAACCAGTCGTACGCGGCGCTGCGGACCGTGCTGCACCTGCTGCGCGACCGGATGCCGGTGCAGGAGAGCGCGGAGTTCGCCGCGCAGTTGCCGGTGCTGGTGCGCGGGATCTACTTCGACGGCTGGAAGCCCGAGGACGTACCGGTGAAGCTGAACCGGGACGACTTCCTCTACGAGGTGCGGCAGGGCTTCCCGTACGACGTGGAGGGTGGCCCCGAGCGTGTCGTGCAGGTGGTGCTGGACACCCTGCGCCGTCACGTCACCCAGGGCGAGTGGCAGGACGTGAAGTCCCAGATGCCGAAGGACCTTGCGCGGATCATCCCGTGACACGCGCGGCCCGACCCGTGGACGGGCCGGGCCGGGGGGGGGGGGGGGGGGGGGGGGGGGGGGGGCGGCGCGCGGGGGGGGGGGCGCGGGGGGGGGCCCCCCCCCCCGCCGCCCCGCGGGGGCGGCCCGCCCGCGGGCCCCCCCGGCCCCCCCCCGCCCCGGGGGCCGGGGGCCGCCGCGGGGGGGGGGGCGGGCGCCCCCCCCCCCCCGGGCGGGGGGGGGGCCGCCCGCGGCCGGCAAGACCGGTGACCGGTTGGTGGTCGAATGCGGCCGGCTGCTCGATCCGTGGCAGGTCGTCCG